>DASUJJ010000136.1:0-23881 GCA_036279335.1 Dyella sp. | reverse complement strand
ACAGCGTCACCATCGACTACCTGCCGCAGCCCAAGGGTGCGGCCACGAGCCAGGGAGCGACGAAATGAGCCGCCCGACATATCGCCTTGCCCTCGCCGCGCTGATCGCCGCCGGCCTCGGCGTCACCGGCACGAGCCGCGCCGCCGCCAGCGCCGCCGATTTCCCCAGCACGCCGCCACCGCCCACTGCCGCGCCGCAGCTGCACGTGCCCACGCCGTCCAGCCAGACGCTGGGCAACGGGCTGCGCGTGGTCAGCGTGCGCCGCGCCGATCTGCCGCTGGTCACCGCGCAACTGCTGATTCGCCGCGGTGGTGAAATGGACCCGGCCAACGAAGCGGGCTTGGCCAGCCTCACCGCCAACCTGCTGACCAAGGGCGCTGCCGGCCAGACCGCGCCGCAGATTGCCGCCGCCGCCGAGGCGCTGGGCGGCACGCTGGACGCCTCCGCCGGCTGGGACGAGAGCGGCGTCGGCATCACGGTGACCACGCCGCGGCTCGGCGAGGCGCTGGCGCTGCTGGCCGACGTGGTGCGCCGCCCCACCTTCGCCGAGGACGAGCTCTCCCGCGCCCGCACCCAGGCACTGGATGACCTGCAGCTGATGCTCAGCCGCCCCACCGCGCTGGCCTCGCTGGCCGCCGCCCGCGGCGTGTTCGGCGACGGTGCCTACGGCCACTCGCGCAGCGGCACGCCGGCCTCGCTCAAGCGCATCACACGCGCCGACGTGGAGCAGCTGCACCGCACGCTGTACCGACCGGACAACGCGATCCTCGTGCTCACCGGCGACATCACGCCGGCACAGGCGGCCGAACTGGCGCGCGCCAGTTTCGGTGACTGGCAGGCGCCGGCCGCGCCGCTGCCGACCGCGCCGGTCGCCCGCGGCCACAGCGCACTGCCCGAACTGCTGGTGATCGACCAGCCCGGCGCGGGCCAGGCCGGCGTCGTTGCCGCGCACGCCACGCCGCCACGGGGGGATGCGGACTTCTACGTCGGCACCGTCGCCAACGCCGTGCTGGGCGGCTCGTACTCGGCCCGCCTCAACGAGGAGATCCGCATCAAGCGCGGGCTCTCCTACGGCGCCAACAGCAGCTTCGATCCGCGCCGCGACAGCGGCCTGTGGCTGGCGTCGGCGCAGACCAAGAATCCCTCGGCCACGCAGGTGGTGGCGCTGATGCAGGGCGAGTTCGACCGGCTCGGCAGCACCCCGGTGGGCGCCGACGAGCTGGCCGCGCGCAAGGCGACCCTGGTGGGCGAATACGGCCGCAGCCTGGAAACCACGGCGGGGCTGGCCAGCCAGGTCGGCGAGCTGGCCGTGTACGGCGTGGAGCTGGCCGACATCGGCCGCTACATCGACCGCGTGCAGGCGGTGACGCCGGCGCAGATCCAGCGTTATGCCCACGCGCACCTGGGTCAGGACGGCCGGCACGTGGTGGTGGTCGGCGATGCGGGACAGTTCGGCGCGGCGCTGTTGAAGGCGCATCCGCAGGGCCGCCAGCTGACCGCCAAGTCGCTGGATCTGGACCGCGCCGGCCTGCAGGCGGCGGAGGCCGCCGCCACCCGCTGAGCATCACGTTCCAATCGCAGTGAACCGACTTGAGTGAATCGGCCCGGGCGAGCCATCGCCCGGGCTTTTTTGTTTCCCGAACCGAACGCTGTGTCACCGCCACATGCGCACGAATGTTCACTGCGGCTGCACGGTCCTTTATTAAACTATTGGGTGCAGTAATCACGAAAGCATAAGGACTCCCATCGTGCGCACTCCCCCCTCCCCCCGTCGTTTCGCCGCCGCACTGGCCCTGCTCGCACTGCCTGCCCTGTCGCAGGCGGCCACCCATGTGGAAGTGCAGGCCGGACGCAGTTACATGGATTCGTACGGCACCAAGACCGCCTTCGTCGAGGCGGTGTTCGCACCGCATGCCATCGGCAACAGCCGCTACACCTGGTCGCCGGACGTGTCGGCCGGCTGGATTGACGGGCGCCACCTGAGCAAGCCGTACCGGATGAGCACGCGACCCTCGGTGGCGCTGGTGGCCGCCGGCCTGCGCCTGCGCACCAGCGACGAGAGCGCGTGGTACCACCCGGTGTTCTTCAGCTTCCAGCTGGCCGGCACCAACCGCACCACACAGGCGCTCTCCAGCCACTATCAGTTCGTCAGCACGTTGGGGCTGCAGTTCAAGCACGTGAGTTTCGGCATCCGCCACATCTCCAACGGCGGCCTGCGTGACCCCAACAGCGGCGAGACGATGGCGCTGGTCGGCGTGGGCTTCGATCTCTGAACCACAACGGCCGGCGCCGCGCGCGCCGGCCGTCAGATCAGAGCAACTTGATCCCGAACGGCTTCACCGCCAGCGCGAACAGCGCAAAACACACCACCGTGATTACCGCGCTGGTCGCCAGCGCCGGCCAGAAGCCGAAGCGCGCCAGCAGACGCGGAAACGCCAGGAACATCGGCAGCGTGGGTACCACGTACCAGAACGTGTACCAGGCGTGGTTGGCGATCTTGGCGGTGGACTGCTTCTCCACGTGCAGCCAGATCAGCGCCAGCAGCGTGACCAGCGGCAGCGAGGCGAGCAGGGCACCGGCGCGATCGCTGCGCTTGGCGACTTCCGACACGGCGACCACCACCGCAGCGGTGATCAGGTATTTGGTGATGATCCAGGGCATGGCGCGACTCGCTTGCTCGGTGGCGGTGTGATGGCATAACGCGGGGAGCGCATCGTATCGTTCCGCGGTCTTCGCCACCTTGCCGAACCCCCGCCCGTGTCCTCCCACGACCACAATCACGACCACCCGCACGACCACGCCGCGCATCAGCACGACCACGGCCACAACCACGCCCTGGCACCGGATGCTGACCGACGCTATCTGGCCATGGCGCTGGCGCTGCTGCTGGCGTTCACGGCGGTGGAAGTGGTGGTGGGCCTGATCGCCGGTTCGCTGGCGCTGATCTCCGACGCCGGCCACCTGCTCACCGACGCCGCCGCCATCGCGCTGGCGCTGTGGGCGATGAGCCTGGCGCAGCGGCCGGCCAGCGGCAGCTATACGTTCGGGCTCAAGCGCGCGGAAATCCTCAGCGCGCAGATCAACGGGCTGTCGCTGCTGCTGCTGTCGGCTTGGTTCATCGTCGAGGCGGTGATCCGGCTGATCACCCCGCCGCGCGTGGACGGCGCGCTGGTCACCGTGGTGGCCACGGTGGGGATCGGCGTGAACCTGGCGGCGGTGTGGGTGATGAGCAAGGCCAACCGGCAGAGCCTCAACGTGGAAGGCAGCTTCCAGCACATCCTCACCGACCTGTACGCCTTCATCGCCACCGCCATCGCCGGCGCCATTGTGTGGTGGACCGGCTGGAACCGCGTCGACTCGATCGCCGCGCTGGTCGTCGCCGCACTGATGTTCAAGGCCGGATACGGGCTGGTGCGCGACTCCGGCCGCGTGTTCCTGGAAGCGGCGCCGCGCGGGCTGGACCCGGCCGCGATCGGCCAGGCGATGCGCGCAGTCCACGGCATCACCGCGGTGGAGGATCTGCACGTGTGGGAAGTCACCTCGGGCATGCCGGCGCTGTCAGCGCACCTGTTCGTGAGCCGCGCGCTGGACTGCCACGACACCCGCCGCGTGGTGCAGGCGATGCTCGCCGAGCGCTTCGGCATCACCCACGTCACGCTGCAGACCGATCACGCGGACGCCGGCTCGCGCCCCGACACGGCAACCTCGTGCTCGCTCAGTCACGCGCACTGAGCCGGGATACGGGTGATGCCCAACCGACTTCGTCGGGGTCTGGGCAACACCTCCGCAGCGAAGCGAAGTTCGCGCCATCCGCGAACCCCATGGACGCAGCAGCCATGCACGTCGCGCAGCCGTTTCAGGGGTCGACCCCCGGGGACTTTCGCTCGGCGCGCTGTTCCATCCAGTCGTAAAGCACGGGCAACAGGATCAGCGTCAGCAGCGTCGAGGTGATCAGGCCACCTACCACCACGGTGGCGAGCGGGCGCTGAGTCTCGGCGCCCACGCCACTGGAAAGCAGCATCGGCACCAGGCCGAGGATCGCCACGCTGGCGGTCATCAGCACGGGACGCAGCCGCAGCGCGGTGCCTCGCACCACCGCATCGCGCACGGACAGGCCCGCCTGGCGCTGCTCGTTCAAGAAGCTGATCAACACGATGCCGTTCAACATCGCCACACCGAACACCGCGATAAATCCGATGGCTGATGGCACCGACAGGTATTGCCCGGTGAGCGCCAACCCCACGATGCCGCCGATGGTGGCGAACGGCACGTTGGCCAGGATGAGCGCGGCGTGCTTGACCGAATTGAACATCGTGTAGAGCAGCACGAAGATGAAGAAGATCGTGGCCGGCACGATCAGCGACAGCCGTTTCAGCGCCCGCTGCTGGTTCTCGAACGCACCGCCCCACTCGGCGTAGTAGCCGCTGGGCAATTTCACGGCGCGGGCAATGGCGGCATCGGCCTCCTGCACGAAACCATCGATGTCGCGGCCGCGCACGTCCATCTGGATCACCGCGTAACGCTGCAGTTGCTCGCGGCGGATGAACGAATAGCCTTCCGCGTCGCTCACCTCGGCCACCTGCGAAAGCTGCACGATCGCACCGCCCGGCGTGCGGATGGGGATGCGCTTGATCGCCGGCAGCGAGGCCTTGTCGGCGTCGTGCAGGCGCACCGCGATGTCGAAGCGCTTGACGCCATCGAGCAAGGTGCTCACCGGTTCGCCACCGATGCCGTTTTTCACCACGGTCAGCACGTCGTCGGCGTTCAGCCCGTAGCGCGCCAGCGCGTCGCGGTCCACCTTGATGCGAATCTGCGGCTTGCCGATATTGGCTTCCAGCGCCAGATCCGCCACGCCCGGCACGCCGGCCAGCACGTCCTTGATGCTGGCGCTCAGGCGATCGAGCTCGGCCAGGTCGTTGCCGTACAGCTTGAACGCCAGCGTGGCGCGCACGCCGGAGATCAGCTCCTCGATGCGCATCTGGATAGGCTGGGTGTAGCTCACCACCGCGGTGGGCAGGGCAGCCGTGAGCTCTTGCTGCATCGCTTCCTCGATGCGCTCAAGCGTCTGCCCCTCGCGCCACTGGTCCTTTGGCTTGAGCGGCGTGTAGACCTCCATGTAGTTCACGTCGGCTGTCTCGCCCTTCTCCGCGCGACCGATCATCGCCAGCGTGGTCTCCACCTCGGGAAACTTCCGCTTGATCAGCGCGGATACCTGTCTGGAGATGTCGATCGACTCGTCCAGCGAGGCGGACGGAATCGAGGTGATGCGCCACATGATGGCGCCCTCCTTGAGGTTGGGCATGAACTCCTTGCCCAGAAACGGGAACAACGCGAGGCTGCCGAGCAGCGCGGCACCGGCGATCACCATCACGCGCTTGCGGCGGACCAGCGACCAGGCCAGCACGCGGGCGTAATGGTGTTTCAGGAACCCCACCAGCCGGGTGTCCTTCTCCTCCCTGGGCTTCAGCACCAGCGCCGCCAGCACGGGAATCAGCGTCAGCGCGAGGATCAGCGAGCCGAGCATGGCGAAGCTGATGTTGAACGCCATCGGCTTGAACATCTTGCCTTCCAGCCCCTGCAGGCTGAACAACGGCAGGAACACCACGATGATGATCAGGATCGCGAACGTCATCGGCTTGACCACTTCGCGGGCGGCCGCCATCACCGCGGCCGTGCGATCCACTGGCAAGCCGTGCGCCTTGCGCTCGGCCATGATGCGGAAGGCGTTTTCCACCATCACCACTGCGCCGTCGACCATCATGCCGATGCCGATCGCCAGGCCCGCCAGCGACATCAGGTTGGCTGACAGGCCCGCCTGTCCCATGCAGATGAAGGCGATCAGCATCGCCAGCGGCAAGGCCACCACGACCACCAGCGCGCTGCGCAATTCACCCAGAAACAGGAACAGCACGATCGCCACCAGGATCGAGCCTTCGATCAGCGCGCGCACGGCCGTCTCCACCGCCGCGTTGACCAGCTCGGTGCGCTCGTACGCCGGCTTGACCGTTACGCCGGCGGGGAGTGCCTGCCTGACCGTCTCCAGCTTGGTCTTGACCGCATCGACCACGTTCTTGGCGTTTTCGCCGATGCGCGCCAGCGCCATGCCCAGCACCACCTCCTTGCCGTCGCGCGTCACTGCGCCGGTGCGCGGGGCGCCGGCCTCGGTGACGCTGGCCACGTCACGCACGTAGACCGGCGTGCCGTGCTCGGTCTTGAGCACGATGTTGCCGATGTCTTTCGCATCGGACACCAGCCCGAGGCCGCGCACGAGGTACTGCTCGCGGCCGACGTCGACGAAGTTGCCGCCGACCTGGCCATTGTTCGCCTGCAGCGCCTCGATCACGTCCCTGAAGCCGAGCTGGTGCGCGATCAGCTTGAGCGGGTCGATGCGCACCTGGTACTGCTTCTGATGCCCGCCCCACGAGGTGACGTCGTCGACACCCGGCGCCGTGCGCAGGATCAGACGGATCGTCCAGTCCTGCAGCGTGCGCAGGTCCATGTCGCTTGGTGCATCGTCCGCGACCTGATCGAGCTGGTTGTCGGCGCGTTCCACCGTGTACCAGAACACCTGGCCGAGACCGGAGGTGTTGGGGCCCATTTCCGGCTTGCCGTAGCCCGCGGGCAGCCGGTCGCCCACCTGCTGCAGGCGCTCGTTGACCAGCTGGCGCGCGAAGTAGATGTCCATGTCGTCATCGAAATACACCGAGACATAGGACAGGCCAAACAGGCTGACCGAGCGGATCTGCTGCACCTTGGGCAGTCCCGCCAGCGCCGATTCGACCGGCGTGGTCAGCAGCTGCTCGACGTCCTCGGCGGCGAGGCCGGAGGCTTCGGTGTAGACGTTGACCTGCACAGGCGTGACGTCCGGGAATGCATCGATCGGCAGCTGGCGCACCGCCTGGTAGCCGAACACGCCGACCACCACGAACAGGATCAGCACCAGCACCTTGTAACGCAGCGAGAGTTCAACCAGTCGTTCCAGCATCACTCTTCTCCCAGCTGCGAGCGCAGCAGTCGCGCCTTCAGCGCGAAGGCGCCCTTGCGCACGTAACGGGTGCCGGGCTTGAGGCCCTGCTTGATCACGGTCCAGCCGTCGCGGGTGTCGCCGGTGACCACCGGCGTGGGCTCGAACGGCTGCCCGTCATGGGCCACAAACACGGTGGGCTGGTTCTGCAGCAGCACGATCGCATCGGCCGGCACCGCCAGCGCCTGGCGTTCGCCGCCGGTACCGATACGCGCCTCGACCAGCTCGCCCGGATGCAGCAGGTCCTTGCGGTTGTCCACCTCGATGCGCACCGGCACGGTGCGGGTGCGTTCGTTGGTCTGGTGCGAGCGCTCGATCACCGTGCCGCGCAGCTCGGTGTCGTGGGCAAGGATGCGGGCGCGATCATTGGGCCTGACCCACTCGGCGTCCGCCGGCGCCATCTGCGCCTCGACCCACACCGAGTCCTCCTTGACCAGGGTGAACAGGGTGCGGCCCGGTTCCACGCGTTCGCCCACCAGAAAGTCGTCGGTGCTGATGCGGCCGTCGGCCGGCGCCAGCAGGTCATAGCTGCCATCAGCCCTGGCCGAGCCGGCCTTGAGCAGCTGGCGGATCTGTCCCTCGGACAGGCCGTAGGCCCGCAGGCGCGCGCGCGCCTGGTCGCGCTGCACCCTGGCTTCGTTGTAGCGCCGCGCCGACACCGCCTGCGGGCCGAGCGCGGCAAGGCGCTGCCAATCCTGCTCGGCCACGATCAGCGCGCCCTGCGTGGCGGCCACATCGACGCTGGAAAGCTCCACCAGCGGATCACCCGTTTTCACCACATCGCCCAGCCGAGCCTTGCGGCTGAGCACCTGGGATTCGACCCGCGGCGATACCAGCACGGTGGAATAGGCGTCGGCCTTCACCTCGCCCGGCGCTGTCAGTTCGGCGGTCAGCGGGCGGGTGGTCGCCGTGTCGATGACGATGCCGGCTTTTTGGATGGCCGCCGCATCGAGCGCAAGCGGGTTCGTGGGCGCAGCATCCTGCGCGACGGCCTTGCCGCCGACAGCGACAGCGAGCAGAGCCAGGCCAAGCAGAGGGTGTTGGAATAGTGTCTTGGTCATCGGGAAGCATCCTCAGAGCGGCCGTCGACCCAGTCGGTCAGACGCCCAGCGGCGGTGAGATAGTCGAACCAGGCCTGCCAGGCGCGGCTTTCCAGCTCCAGTCCGGACAGCGCGGTGTCCAGGCTTTGCTTCAGCTGGACCAGGTAATCGGAGGTGCTGATTTCGCCGGCACGCCAGAGCTTCTCCAGCAACGCGGTGCGCTCGTCGAACGCCCCAGCACGCCCGCTGCGGAACGCAACGGCCGCATCGCGCAGGGCGGCGTAGCGGGACGCCGTTTCAGCACCCCTTGCGTCCAGCGCCAGCTGCAGTGCGCGTACGCGCGATACAGCGGCATCGGCGTCGGCCAGCGCGGCGGTCACCTCCGCGCTGCCGCTGTTTCGCACCGGTAACGGAATCGACACGCTTACGCCGATCACCCGATCGCTGCGGGCGCCGCTGCGCACGCGACCACCGGTGAGGCTGAGTGTGGGATCGGGGATGCGGGCGCGCCGCGCCACCTGCACGGCAGCCTCGGCGCCGGCCTGTTCGGCGCGAGCCTGCACCAGTTCCGGTAGGTCGTGGGAAGGAACGGCCTCGCTGGCCACGGCCGGCGGCGGCAGTGCCGGCGGCAACGATGGCAACGGCGCGACTGCTGTGCCTTCGATCGAACGCAGCGTGGCGCGCGCGGCCGCCTCTTCGCCCACCAATGACGCTTGCTGCAGTTGTGCCTCGCCCAGCGCCAGGCCGGCCAGATCACGCTCGGGGCTGCTTATATCGCCTACTTTCAGGCGCTGTGCGGCGAGCGTGTCGAACCGCTGCATCAACAACACACGGCGCTGGCCCAGCTCGCTCTGACGGCTAGCCAGCGCAGCCGCGCTCCATGCCTTCAGCCAGCGCGCGGCCAGATCACGGCGCCGCAGGTTGTATGCCGCTTCGCTGGCGCGCAGCAACGCCTCGCCCTCGCGGGCACGCGCGCGACGCTTGCCGGACAGATCCAGCGCAAGACTGAGGCCGGCGGTGCGCCGATCGACATCGGCGTTTTCACCCTCCAGCGTCAGCGAAGGGTTGTACAGCGGCTGCGATGCGGCACGCGAACGGGCCCGCGCCGCATCGAGTTCGGCGCGGGCGGCCTGCACCTCGGGACTTTGCGCCCAGATGCGGGCAACCGCCTCGGTGAGCGCGGGCGGCGTGCCGTCCGCGACGGACGCGACCGGGCGCATCGGTGTACCCGAGGGCGGCTGCGCTCGGGGCGCCGCGACAGACGCAGCGGCGCACAGCAAACACACGGCGCCCCATGGCACCGTTCGGAAAGCGGACATAAGAAAATTCCTGAAGACAGATGAAAGGCGAACGGCCGCCAGGCGGCGTCATCGCAGCGAGCGTGTCTTCAGGCGATAGGAGGGCGAATGTCGGCGTGGAGTGCCGCGGGTCGATAACCCGTCAGGGCCATGGGTGCGTCGAAGCGGGCGTCGAGGCGTGACATGGCGAAGCAGGACGTCGCGGGCAACGTTGCGGTATGCGCGCAGGTGCAATGGCAGTCGCCTGCTTCGCCCAGCAGGCAGGTGGAATCGTCCGTCGCCAGGGTATCGTCGCCGGCGATCTGCGCAACCGTCACCACCGGCACGCCATCGGCATACGACACGCCCGGTGTGGAGCGATCCGCCAGGCAAGCCGTGCCCGCCACCAGCTTGATCAACAGCACGGCCGCAACCAGCAGCCACAAGCCGCGATGGCGGCGCAGGCGGCTGAACAGGGAGTGGCGCGGCAGAATCATCGCGGCAGGATAGGCGAGCACTTGAACGTTAGACAATCACCCGCGCCCGGTGATGGTTCCGACTCAACGTTCCGGCTCGAACCTTGTCACGCGCCATCGGGCGCAGACGTGCGCCCGGGTTGCACCGCTAGTCATGCTCGTGGTGGTGGCCCGGCATCTTCTGCGCTGGCGCGCTGCCGTGCTCGTCGCCGCCCGTGTCCATTTCCATGTCCTCGTCCGGCGGCGCGCGGGCCACGATGTCCTTGTATTCCTGCGCGCTCATGCCGGGGAGTTTCTGCAGGAAAGCGACCATCGACCAGATCGTGGCGTCGTCGTGGCTGGCGCCCCAGGCCGGCATCGCGCTCATCTTGATGCCGTGCTTGATCGCCCAGAACGCCTGCTTCGGATCGACCCGCACCTGGCTCAGGTTGGGCGGCTGCGGATACAGGCCCGGGCGGATTTCCGAATTCGCCAAGGCCGGCGAGAGATGGCACTGGGTGCACATCGCCGCGTACTGGCCGGCGCCCTGGAGCACGAGCTGCGGATCTTCCAGATCCGGCACGGCGAGGCCGGCCGCGTGGGCGCGGATCGAGCGATCGCGCATCGCCTGCATCAGCGCGAATACCGGCCGCGTGTGCGGAGCGTCCGCGCCGATGTCGTAGCGCCCCGACCAGACAAACACGGCTGCACCGGCAGCCAGCAGGACCAGCGTCGCAAGCACGCCGAGGAGAAACGGTCGAAGCGAAGTAGACATGGCAGATCACCCGGGTCAGAACCAGAAACGCAGGCCGGCCACGAGCTGCCGGTCGAACACGGGACGGCCAGCCGCGCGGGCGAGGTCGGCGGTGCCGCCGATCCGCTGCACGAACTGCACGCCCACATACGGCGCAAACTCGCGACGCACCTCATAGCGCAGCCGCAGGCCGAACTGTACGTCAGTCAGGCCGCGGCCGAGCCCTCGTGCCGGATCGCGCCGGCCCTGGAAGTTTGCCTCCAGTTCCGGCTGCAGGATCAGTCGCTGGGTGAACAGCACCTCGTAGCTGGCGCGCACGCGCGCGGCGCTGCGGCCGGACGCGCCCAGATAAAGCGTGGCCTGCACCTCGAACCAGTACGGCGCCAGCCCCTGCACGCCGGCGGCGAGCCAGTCGCGCGACGGGCCCTCGCCGAGGTCGTGGCGCAGGCCGAGCGTGCTGTCCCAGTACGGCGCCACGGCATGGCTCCACAGCGCCTCGACGTCACCATCGTCCAGCCGTCCGGCGCGGCGCTCGCCCTCGCTGCGCAGCCACAGCTTGTCGGCGTCGCGGCCGACCCAGCCCTGCAGATCCCACGCCTGGCCGCTGCCGTCGCGGCCGTGGAACGCTTCGAGCCGATCGACCTGCAGCATCGCGAGGGGCGCGCTGTCGGCCATGTCCATGCCCGGCATGGTGCTGTGGCGGTAGCCGTCGGAGTAATCGGGGCTGCGCGCGTGCGGCGGCGCGCTACCGCCTTGCATGGCCCCCATCGGCATGCCCGCCATGCCGCCGCCGTGCATCGCGTGATCCATGGCCGGCATCGCGCCCATGCCGGACATCGGGAACCTCTCGTCGGCGGGATCACTCGGGCCGTGCGGGCTGCCCTGCATACCGGGCTTCGCGGCGTGATCCATCGCCGGCGTCGCGCCCATGCCGGAGGTCGGCGCGACCTCGGCGGCGTGATCGCCGGGTCCGTGCGGCATGCCCTGCATACCGGGCATCGCGGCGTGATCCATCGCCGGCATGTCCGGCATCGACGGCGACGACTCAGCTGCCGGCGCATGGCCGGCACGCATCGCGTGATCCATCGCCGCCCTCGCGCCCATGCCAGATGTCGGCGCGACCTCGGCGGCGTGATCGCCGGGGCCGTGCGGCATGCCTTGCATTACGGGCATCGCGCCGTGATCCATCGCCGGCATGTCTGCCATCGACGGCGACGACTCGGCTGCCGGCGCATGGCCGGCATGCATCGCGTGATCCATCGCCGGCATCGCGCCCATGGCGGATATCGGCGCGACCTCGGCGGCGTGATCGCCGGGGCCGTGCGGCATGCCTTGCATTACGGGTATCGCGCCGTGATCCATCCCGGGCATGGCTGGCGTTGACGATGCGGCAGCCGGTGCGCGGTGGCCATGCATCGCGTGATCCATCGCCGGCATCGCCCCCGTGGCCGGCGCCGCCGTACTGGCTGCAGACGCGGGCATCGGCATGTCGCTCATGCCCATCGCTGCCATGTCGGCGTGCGCGTGGGCGGTGGACGCAGACGCTGCCGGTGCCGATTGCGCGACGGCCGGCGCCATCCATGCCGTGCTGGCCAGGGCGAGTGCGACGCCGAGCCCGGTGCGCGAGAGGTGCGGAAAAACAGTCAGCCGGCTCATGCCACCACCACCTCGCGGAACATGCCCGCTTCCATGTGATAGAGCATGTGGCAGTGGTACGCCCAACGCCCCGGGGCGTCGGCGGTCACCGCGTAGCTGATGCGCTGCGCCGGCTGCACGTTGATGGTGTGCTTGCGCAGCTGGAACGAGCCATCGGGGTTTTCCAGCTCGCTCCACATGCCGTGCAGGTGGACGGGGTGGTTCATCATGGTGTCGTTGACCAGCACGATGCGCAGCCGCTCGCCGGCGCGGAAGTGGATCGGCGTGGCGTCGGCGTACTTCACGCCGTCGAACGACCACTCGTAGCGCTCCATGTTCCCGGTGAGGTGCAGCTCGATGGTGCGGCTGGGCGGACGCGGATCGAGCGGACCGCCGATCGTCCTGAGGTCGGCGTAGGTGAGCACGCGGCGGCCGTTGTCGCGAAGGCCGGTGCCGGGATCGTCGAGATTGCTGCGCGGCATGTCCACGCGCATGTCCACGCCCGGACCGTACTCGGTGCTGGCGTGGTGCACGGCCGGTACGTTATCCCCGGCGCCGCCCATGTCCATGCCCGGCATGCCGCCGTCATGGCCGGAGTGACCGCCGTGGCCCATCGCCATCGCGCCCATCATGTCGACCATCGTCAGGCGCTGGCGTGGGTCAGGTGCCGGCACCCCGGCGCGCATGCCCGGGCGCGGCGCCAGCGTGCCGCGGGCGTAGCCGGTGCGGTCGATCGACTGCGCGAACACGGTGTAGGCGCGATCGTCCTGCGGCTCGACCAGCACGTCGTAGACCTCGGCGGCGCCGATGCGGAATTCGTCCACCGGCACCGGTTCCACATCCTGGCCGTCGGCGGCGACTACGGTCATGGTCAGGCCGGGAATGCGCACGTCGAAGAAGCTCATCGACGAGCCGTTGATGAAGCGCAGCCGCACCCGCTCGCCGGGCCGGAACAGGCCGGTCCAGTTGCCGTTCGGCGTGGTGCCGTTCATCAGATAGGTGTAGGTGGCGCCGGAGACGTCGGCCAGGTCGCTGGGGCTCATGCGCATCTGGTTCCACATGCGTCGCCTGGCCAGCGCCTGCTGCAGGCCCATGGCTCGCACGTCGCGGAAAAACTCCGGCGCGGTCGGCTCGGCAAAGTTGTAGTAATCGCTGTGGCGCTTGAGCGTGGCGAAGATGTGCCGCGGATCCTCGTCGCTCCAGTCGCTGAGCAGCACCACGTAGTCGCGGTCGGCGCGATGGCGCTCGCCAGCCGCCGGCTCCACCACGATCGCGCCGTAGAGTCCGGTCTGTTCCTGGAAGCCCGAGTGCGAGTGGTACCAGTAGGTGCCGCTCTGGCGCAGCGGGAAGCGGTAGGTGAAGGTTTCGCCCGGCGCGATGCCGGGGAAGCTGATGCCGGGCACGCCGTCCATGCCGTACGGCAGCAGGATGCCGTGCCAGTGGATCGAGGTGGGCACCGCCAGGCGATTGGTGACGCGCAGGGTGACGTCCGTGCCCTCCTTCCAGCGCAGCAGGGGACCGGGCACGAGGCCGTTGACCGCGTGCGCCATGCGCTGCGCACCGGTGAAGTTGACCGGCACCTGGCCGATCTCCAGCGCGAACTCGGTGCCGGACAGCAGCGACGGCGCGGCGGCGCCGGCGGCGGAAGCCGTCGCGTCCGCCGACCAGGCGCGATCGGCGTGCAGCAGGCCCAGGCCGGCGGCCGCGCTGCCCAGCGCCAGTCCCTGCACGAAGCGGCGGCGTGAAGGATCCAGCCCGTCGGGAACGGGTCGGGGGGAAACCAATCGACGTGTCATCAACATTCTCCGCAGCAAGGCGCGCGACCGGGTCGGCGCCCACACCATGCACACGCCTGCGCGGCCTCTCGGCGGCAGGGCGCATCTCGATCAGAGGGGGAGGGTCAGGCTTGCGGAGGTCGCAGCGGCGGGAGCAGCGGTCGCTGCGGCGTGGATCGGTCGGACTGATCGGCAACGCCCGCCAGCGCCGGGTTGGCTGCCACCGTCAGGGACGGCAGCGGCAGCAGCGCGGACGCACACATCGCGGCGCAGCTGCAGTGCGCGGTGGTGGTGTCGCCGCAGCAGTTGTCGTGGTCTGCGGCAGGAGCAGGCGTGGCGACCTCGCCGCCGGCGTGATCACCGGAGTGGGCGTGGTCACCGTGCATCGCAGTGCCCATGTCCGGCATGTTCGCCATGTCCGCGTGTGTCGTGAGTGCAGCGGTGGCCACAGGCATCGGCATGGCCGGCACCGCCTGCACCACGAGCATCAGCCACGCCAGCGCGCTCAGCACCCACAGGCGCGTGCAACGAGCGAGTTGGCGTGGCGATGCGGTCATCAGGAAAGCTTACGTGCGATGGAGCATGGGCTCAACGGCGGAGCCCGCTCCATGCCGGTCACGGCTTGCTGTAGCCCATGTGCACGGTGATGCTGTCGCCCACCTTGAGGTCCGTGATGGACGACGGCGGAAAGTGCAGCTTGAGCGCCATGCCGCCGGCGGTGACGCCCACGATGCCGGTGCCGGCGTCGATATCGGTCACCGTGGCCGGCATCTTGTGCATGCCCATCATGTGGTCCATGTGATGCTCGCCATTCATATCGTCCATGTGGCCCATGCTGCCGGTGCTGGAAGCGTCAGCCGGCATGGTGTCCTGGGCCATGGCACCGCCCGCGACAAGGGCGAGGGCAAAGGCAGAGGCAGCGAACGTACGGAAACGAATCATGGTCGGTCTCCTGATGCTGAGGCTCGGGATCGAGCCGCTCCACCCTAGCGCGCGCGGCGTTCAGTTGCGCTGAAAATGGTGTGTGCGCCGGCGTCAGTGGCCGCCCGCCGCCGGTGCGGCCTTGGCGCCGAACGGCGGCTTGGCCAGCCAGATCACCACGATCAGGGCGAGGAAGATCCAGCCCAGCACGTGGAACACCTCGTTGAAGGAGATCTGATAGCCCTGCTGGGTGATCATGTGGTTGATGCTGGCCGCCGCCGAGCTGGTGTCGCCGTGGCCGATCCGCTCCAGCGCGGCCTGGGCAGTGGGGTTGTACGGCGTGATCTGCTCGGCCAGCTGCGCATGGTGGGTCACCGCGCGGCGCTCCCACATGAAGGTGGTGAGCGAGGCGGCAAAGCTGCCGCCCAGCGTGCGCAGGAAGGTGGCCAGGCCCGAGCCCGCCGCGATCTCGTTCTGCTGCAGGTCGGACAGCAGGATCGACAGCACCGGCATGAAGAACAGCGCCACGCCCAGGCCCTGCAGCAGCTGCACCATCGCCACGTGGTAGAAATCGATCTGCAGATAGAAGTCCGAGCGCATGAAGCAGGTCAGGCCCATCACCAGGAAGGCGGCGCTGGCCAGCCAGCGCAGGTCGATCCGCGTGGCGTACTTGCCCACGATGAAGGTGAGCAGCACCGGAATCACGCCCAGCGGCGCCGTGGCGTAGCCGGCCCAGGTAGACGTGTAGCCGAGGTTGCGCTGCAGCCACAGCGGCACCATCAGGCCGATCGCGAAGAACGCGGCGTAGGCCAGCACCAGCGCGAGCGTGCCGGCGCTGAAGTTGCGGTGGCGGAACAGCTTGAGATCGACGATCGGATCCTTGTCGGTGAGCTCCCAGATCAGGAACACCGCCAGCGACACGGCCGAAATGAGGCTGGTGATGATGATGAAGCTGGAGTTGAACCAGTCCTCGTCGTTGCCCTTGTCCAGCACCACCTGCAGCGCGCCCACGCCGATGATCAGGGTGATCAGGCCCACGTAGTCGATCTTCGGCCGCTCGGTCTGTTCGACCTTGCCGCGCATCTGCGCGGCCACCACCATGCTGGCGAAAATGCCGATCGGCACGTTGATGAAGAAGATCCACGGCCACGAGTAGTTGTCGGTGATCAGGCCGCCCAGGATCGGGCCGGCGATCGGCGCCACCACCGTCACCATCGCCAGCAGCGCCAGCGCCATGCCGCGCTTGGCCGGTGGATAGATCGAGATCAGCAGGCTCTGCGTGATCGGGTACATCGGCCCGGCCACCGCGCCCTGGATGGCGCGGAACACGATCAGCATGCCCATGCTTTGCGATATGCCGCACAGGAACGAGGTGAGCGCGAACAGCAGCGTGCACCAGATGAACAGCTTCACCTCGCCGAAGCGGCGGGTGAGAAAGCCGGTCAGCGGCAGCGCGATCGCCATGCTCACCGCGAACGAGGTGATCACCCACGTGCTCTGGTTCGAGCTCACGCCGAGGTTGCCGGCGATGGTCGGCAGCGACACATTGGCGATCGTCGTGTCGAGCACCTGCATGAAGGTGGCCAGCGACAGGCCGATCGTGGTCAGCGCCTGATTGGGTGGGCGAAAGTCTGTGGTCATCAAGGGTCAATCGATCGATGGGTAGGAGCGCACCCTGTGCGCGAACGTTTTTGGCGTTGATGTCGACAGGAACAGGGCATTCGCCCACAGAGCCTGCCCCGGACCCGATCCGGGGGTGCGCTCCTACGGATCAGTTACCGCCGGCCATGTTGGCGTGGATGATCTTGGCGATGAGCTCGTCGGCCTGCGCCAGCTGCTTGTCGTAGACGTCGGTGTCGAGCACCGGCTTGCTCGGCGGCTGCTGCGCGAGCATCGGGCCACTCTTGTCGTGCAGGCTCACGTCGACGGTGGTGGACAGCCCGATGCGCAGCGGATGATCTTCCAGCTGCTTCGGATCGGTGAACACGACGCGCACCGGAATGCGCTGCACGATCTTGATCCAGTTGCCGGTGGCGTTCTGCGCGGGCAGCAGCGAGAACGCGCTGCCGGTGCCCACGCCCAGGCTCTGCACCTTGCCCTTGAAGGTGACGTCGCCACCGTAGACGTCCACGGTGATGTCCACCGGCTGGCCGATGCGCATGTCGGTGAGCTGGGTCTCCTTGAAGTTCGCGTCGACCCACACCTGGTTGAGCGGCACCACCGCCATCATCGCCATGCCCGGCGCCACACGCTGGCCCAGCTGCACCGAACGTTTGGCCACATAGCCGTCCACCGGCGCCACGATGGTGGTGCGCAGCTTGTCGAGATAGGCGGCGCGCAGCTTGGCAGCAGCCATCTGTACCTCCGGATGCGAGGCGACCACGGTGTCGTCCACCAGTACCTTGGAGGTATTGAACTGCTGCTGCGCATTGGTCAGCGCGCTCTCGGCGGCGGCCAGCGCATCACGCGCGTGGGCCAGCTCCTCGGCGGATATGGCACCGGTCTTGGCCAGGCTCTGGCGACGGTTGTAATCGGCGCGCGCCTTGGCCACCGCCACCTGGCGGGCGGCCACGTCGGCCTTCGCGCTGGTCACGCTGTTGTACAGGCCACGCACCTTGCGCACCGTGCTGGCGAGGCCGGCCTTGGCCTCGGCCAGCGCCACGTCGGCATTGCTCTTGTCCAGCCGCACCAGCACGTCGCCGGCGCGCACGCGGTCACCGTCGTCGGCGCCGATGCTCACCACGGTGCCGGGCAACTGCGGGGTGATCTGCACCACGTTGCCGCTGATGTAGGCGTCGTCGGTGCTCTCGTACCAGCGGCCGTCGAGGAAGTACCACGCGGTCCAGGCGATGGCCGCCAGCACCAGGACCACGCCAAGCAGGCGCAGGAAGAGGCCGCGGCGGTTCTTGCCCGGCTGGGCCGGCGTGCCGGCCTGGGTGTCGGCCGGAAGGGAGGATTGGCTGGACATGGGTCAGGCCTCAGGAATGATCGGAAGGGGAAGAGGGGTGGGCAGCGGCGGCAGCCGGCGGCGGCACGGCATCGGCGCTGCGCGGCTGGTAGCCGCCGCCGAGCGCGGCGAGCAGCTGCACCGACAGGTCGACCTGCTGCGCCTTCAGCGCGGCCAGGCCCTGTTCGGCCTGCAGCAGCTGCTGGCGCACCACGAGCGCGTCCAGGTAGCTGCCCACGCCGGCGCGATAGCGCTGGCCGGCCAGATCCCACGCCTGCGTCGCCGCGTCGAGCGCGCGCTGCTGGGCGTCGATCTGGGTGGTGAGCGAGCTCAGGCCGGAGAGGTCGTCGGCGACTTCGTTCACCGCGGCCACCAGGGTCTGGTTGTACTGCGCCACGGCCAGGTCGTAGGCGGCGTCCTTGCGGTCCAGGTTGGCGCGCAGGCGGCCGCCGTCGTAGATCGGCAGGCTCAGCGTGGGGCCGAGCTGGTAAAAGCGCGCCGGCAGCTGGAACAGGTTGGTACCGCCGGTGGCCAGCACGCCGGCCAGCGCGCCGATGCTCAGGTTGGGCAGGAACTCGGTCTTCGCCGAAGCGATGTCCTGCTGCGCCGCCTCGACGCGCCAGCGCGCCGCCACCAGATCCGGGCGGTGGCCGATCAGCCCGGCCGGCAGGTCCGCCGGCACCGCCACGGCGGCCGGCTGCAGCAGGGCCGGACGACCGATCGCCAGGCCGCGATCCGGCCCCTTGCCCAGCAGCACCGACAGCGCCGAGCGGGCCGCATCCACCGCGCGCTCGGCCACCGCCTGGGCGCGCTCGGCCTGGGCCACTTCGGCGTCGCCCTGCTTGAGCTGGAGCTTGCTGTCCACCCCGGCGTCGACGCGCTGGCGGGTCAGCTGGCGCGCGGCGCTGGCGCGCTTGAACTCGGCGTCGGCGACGTCCTTTTGCGCGAAGGCGTAGCCGAGCTGCGCGTAGGCGCGAGCCACGTTGGCCGACAGCTCGATGCGCGCGGCGCGCGACTCGATGTCGGCAGCCTTGGCCTCGCCCACCGCCGCTTCCCACGCGGCCTTCTTGCCGCCCCACAGGTCCAGCCCCCAGTTGAAGCTGGCGTAGGCGTACTTGGCGGTGACGAAGTGGCCGCCGCCGACTTCCGGCGGCGCCACGGTGGTGGGCAGACGCGCGCCGGAAAGGGCGGCACCGGCATTCACGCTGGGACCGCGCGCCGCATCGGCGCTGCCCACTGCCGCCTGCGCGGCGCGGGCGCGGGCGTCGGCCACGGCCAGGCTGGGGTTGTCGCGCAGCGCCTCGGCGATCAGCGCGCCGAGCTGGGGGTCGCCCAGCGCGGTCCACCAGTCCTCGCTCGGCCAGCTCGCTTCGGCCGCGTGCAGGCGCGCCAGGCTTTGCTCGGTGGCGAGGGTGGACGGATCGGTCAGCGTGCCGCGGGTGTGCAGGCCGCCGCTGCTGGCGCAACCGGCCAGAAGCAGGGCGAGCCCGATGCCCGCGGCGAAGGAATGCAGACGCATGGTGATGATCTCTGGAAAAAAGTTCGGGGCGGAGGAGGTCGGGCGAAACGTCAGGACTTGTCGCGCAGCGCGTGCAGCACGCGCTCCAAGTAGTCGTGCAATTGCGCGCGCTCGGGATGGCTGAGCGAGCGCTGGGCCGCTTCCAGCACGCGATCGTTGCAGTCGGTGAGTTCCTGCCACAGTCCGTTGCCGGTATCGGTCAGCTCGATGCGCAGCGCGCGGCGGTCCTGCTCGTGCGGCGTGCGGCGCAGGAAACCCTTCGCTTCGAGCTGATCGAGCTGGCGGGTCATGGCGCCGCCGTCCAGCTCCACCGAGCGGGCCAGCTCGCTGGCGCTCATCGGGCCAAGTTTGGCCAGCCGCTTGAGGATCAGGAACTGGATGAAGCGCAGATCGATATTCCGCGCGGCCAGCTCGGCTTCCATGGCGCGCACGATCTCGGAACGGACCAGGCCCAGCAGCACGCCCAGGCTTTCGGCGGGTCCCTTGAGGATCGGCGGGGATGAGGTGACGGCGTTCATGGCCGCGCATTTTATTGCCCGGAGTTTAATTGTCAAGGCAAATATATGTTCTGCAGTTGTTGTTTAGGCAAGGGCTCAGCTGGGCGATGGAATGAGGCTGGGCCTGCGGTGAGGGCGAACACCCAGGCCGCGAACCGCTGCCCCGGCTCGGCCACGGCTTCGCTTTGAGGCCGCCCAGCGCCCCAGCTGCGTCGCTTGCAGCAACCCGGTGATGGCTAGATATTCATATCTTCGAATATACGAAGTAGCAGCCATGCATCCCTATCTCTTGTCCCTGCTCGGCGGCGTTCTCATCGGTGGCGCCGCGGTGCTGCTGATGGCAGGCCTGGGCCGGATCACCGGCATCAGCGGTATCGCCAGCGGCGTGTTCATCGGCAACCGTGGTGACCGCGGCTGGCGCGTGGCCTTTGTTGTCGGCCTGATCGCCGGGCCGCTGCTGCTGAGCCTGTTCGGCCAGGACCGCGGCATCGGCGCGCCGCAGGTGGGCCTGCCGCTGATGGCACTGGCCGGCCTGCTGGTGGGCATCGGCACGCGCCTGGGCAGCGGCTGCACCAGCGGTCACGGCGTGTGCGGCATCGCCCGCCTGTCGCCGCGTTCGCTGCTGGCCACCGGCGTGTTCATGGCGTTCGGCATCGCCACGGTGTTTGTCCTGCGTCACCTGCTCGGAGTCGTCTGACCATGAAAATCACCCTCGCATTGGTGGCCGGTCTGGTGTTCGGCCTTGGCCTGAGCCTGGGCGGCATGACCCAGCCGTCCGTGGTGCTGGGCTTTCTCGATCTGTTCGGCGCGTGGAACCCGCGCCTGGCGTTCGTGATGGGCGGCGCCGTGCTGACCACCGCGATCGGCTACCGGCTGGTGTTGCGCCGCGGCCGGCCGTTGTTCGAGCCGCGCTTCCAGCTGCCGACGGCGACCGCCTTCGACGCGCGGCTGATTGGCGGCGCGGCGCTGTTCGGCATCGGCTGGGGCATCGCCGGCTACTGCCCGGGCCCGGCGCTGGCCTCGCTCACCGCCGCCACCCCGGCGCTGGGCGTGCTGATCGCCACGATGGTCGCCGGCTGGTGGCTGGCGTCGAAGATTCCCGCGGCGCGCGGCTGAGCGGGCCACCCCGAGTGAAGGAGACCACCATGCAACGCCCCGACGTGAAAGCCTTCTTCGACGAGCCCAGCAACACGTTCAGCTACGTCGTCTCCGACCCGGCAACCCAACGCGCGGCGGTGCTCGACAGCGTGCTCGACTACGACGCCGCCTCCGGCCGCACGCGCCGCGATTCGGCCGACGCCATCGTGGCCTGGGTGCGCGAGCACGGCCTCACCGTGGACTGGGTGATCGACACCCACGTGCACGCCGACCACCTGTCCGCCGCGCCGTATATCCAGCAGCAGCTGGGCGGCCGGCTGGGCATCGGCGAGCACATCCGCACCGTGCAGGACACGTTCGGCAAGCTGTTCAACGCCGGCACCGAGTTCGCCCGCGACGGCAGCCAGTTCGACCACCTGTTCGCCGACGGCGAGACCTATCGCGTGGGCGGGATCGAGGCGATGGCGATGCACACGCCCGGCCACACGCCTGCGTGCATGACCCACGTGATCGGCGACGCGGCGTTCGTCGGCGACACGCTGTTCATGCCCGACTACGGCACCGCGCGCTGCGACTTCCCCGGCGGCGACGCGGCCACGCTGTACCGCTCGATCCAGAAGATCTACGCGCTGCCGGAAGCGACGCGGATCTTCCTGTGCCACGACTACAAGGCGCCGGGTCGCGACGAGTACGTCTACGAAACCACCGTGGGCGAGGAGAAGCGCGGCAACCTGCACGTGCGCGACGGCATTGCCGAGGCCGACTTCGTGGCCATGCGCACCGCGCGCGACGCCACGCTGGCGATGCCCCAGCTGATCCTGCCCGCGGTGCAGATCAACATGCGCGCCGGCCACAAGCCGCCGCCGGAAGCCAACGGCGTGAGCTACCTGAAGATTCCGCTCGACGCCCTGTGATTCCACCCGCACCGCATCTGCTTCCCGCCGAGGGACTGACCGTGACCCCCATCAAGCGCCTCACCGACACGCTCAGCGTGGCCCCGCAGATCAGCGAGGCAGATCTCGCCACGCTGGCCGCGCAGGGCTTTCGCAGCGTCATCAACAACCGCCCCGACGGCGAAGCGGACGACCAGCCCGCCAGCGCCGTGCTGGCCGCGGCCGCAGCGCGCGCGGGGCTGGCGTACCGCGAGATCCCGGTGGTCTCGGGCGACTTGCAGGATGCGCAGATCACGGCGTTCGGCACCGCGCTGACCGAGCTGCCTGCGCCGATCCTGGCGTTCTGCCGCACCGGCACGCGCTCCACCACGCTGTGGGCGCTTGACGCCGCCGGCACGCAGCCCGCGGACACGATCGTGCGCATCGCGGCCGAGGCCGGCTACGACCTCGGCGCGCTGCGCCCGCGGCTGGACCAACTGCACGCAGCTGCCGCGACAACCGCCACCCCCGACAGGAAGGAGCGCTCTTGAACACCTCCAGTCACACCGCGACCGACGAACTTGCCGGCATCGCGACGCGCCCCTCCATCGAACACATGCACGCGCACGCCGACGAGGCGATTGCCGTGCTCAAGGCGATGGCCAGCCACAACCGGCTGATGCTGCTGTGCCAGCTGATCCCCGGCGAGCGTTCGGTGGGCGAACTGGCGCAGGCGCTGGGCATTGCGCAAAGCGTGGTCTCGCAGCACCTCTCGCTGCTGCGCCGCGACGGCGTGGTGAGCGGCCGGCGCGAGGCGCAATCGATCTATTACCGCCTCAGCGATGCGCGCGTGCACGCGCTGATGCAGACCTTGTTCGACCAGTTCTGTCACGACTGACCCCAGGGCGCTTGCCATGCTCCCTCTCGATCTGATGCGGGCGCTGCTGGCCATCGCCTGCGGCTCCCTCGTGGGCTTTTCGCTGGCGCTGATCGGCGGCGGCGGCTCGATCCTCGCCGTGCCGCTGCTGCTGTACGTGGTGGGCGTGCGTGATCCGCACCTGGCGATCGGCACCAGCGCGCTGGCGGTGTCGCTCAACGCGTTCGCCAACCTGATTCCGCACGCGCGCGCGGGCCACGTGCGCTGGAAGGCCGCCTTCATCTTCGCCGCCACCGGCGTGGTCGGTGCCTTCATCGGCTCCACCGTCGGCAAGGCAGTGAACGGCCAGCGCCTGCTGGTGCTGTTCGCGATCCTGATGATCGTGGTGGCGGTACTGATGCTGCGCGGAGGCCGCCGCAGCGGTCCGGATCGCTACCCGCTGCCGCACGCCGGTCCGCGCCTGGCCGGCGTCGGACTGGGCGCCGGCGCGCTGTCGGGCTTCTTCGGCATCGGCGGCGGCTTCCTGGTGGTGCCGGGGCTGATGGTCGCCAGCGGCATGGAGATCATCCACGCCATCGGCACCTCGCTGTTCGCGGTGGGGGCGTTCGGCCTTACCGCGGCGGCCAACTACGCGTTCTCCGGCCTGATCGACTGGCCGGTCGCCGCGGCCTTCATCGGCGGCGGCATCGCCGGCGGATGGCTCGGCGCGATCGGCGCCAAGCGGCTGGCGAAAACCCGCGGCGCACTCAACGCGATCTTCGCCGGCGTGATCATCGTGGTGGCGATCTACATGCTGTTCCGCTCGCTGCGCGGCTGAGGCCATCCGTGGCCGGCCGCGCGTGCGCTCACGGCGTCGCCGCGCGGCCCTTCACGTAGGTGTCGAACAGCTCGTCGATGCGGCGGTACTCGTCGTACCACGAGTCCGGGTGCACGAAGCCGTGGCGCTCCAGCGGATACAGCGACATCCAGAAGTTGGTCTTGTGCAGTTCGATGAAACGCTGGTAGAGGCGGATCGAATCGGCGGCCAGCACGTTGTCGTCGATCAGGCCGTGTTCGATCAGCAGCGGGTCCTGCAGGTTGGCCGCGTACTCGATCGGCGAGCTGGTCCGGTATGCCTCGGGATCGAGCTGCGGATCGTTGAGGATGTTCGAGGTGTACTCGTGGTTGTAGGTGACCCAGTCCGACGGCGG
>DASUJJ010000135.1:0-13990 GCA_036279335.1 Dyella sp. | reverse complement strand
CGCATCGGCGCACTGGCGCTGATCACCGCCGCGATGTGCTGGGCCTTCGGCTCAGCGTGGAGTCGCCGCCAGGACATGCCCGCCGGCCCGATGAACACCGCCGCGCAGATGCTCTGCGCCAGCGTGGCCCTGCTCGGCGTGGGCTACGCCACCGGCGAGCACCTGCCGGACCACCCCACCGTGCGCGCCACCGCGGCGGTGGTCTACCTCGCCCTGTTCGGCTCCAGTATCGCGTTCAGCGCCTACCTCTACGTGCTCAAGCACGCGCGCCCCGCCGTGGCCACCAGCTATGCCTACGTCAACCCGCCGGTGGCCGTGCTGTTCGGCGTGCTGTTCGCCGGCGAGCACGTGGGCCCGTTCGACCTGGCCGGCATGGCGGTGATCCTGCTGGGCGTGGGGGTGATCACGCTGGCGCGGCAGAAGCGCAGCGCCTGACGCTGCATTGCCCAGCTCGATCGGCTTGCCGGCCTCGGCACGTGCGCGCCACCATGCCCGCTTCCATCGAAGGAGCGTGAGGCATGTCCACGACGAATGACGGTCTGCTGGCGCGCGCGGCCCTGCGCAGTGCCGCGTGGTCGGAGAAATGGTTTCCCGATGCGTGGGTGTTTGCCGCGCTGGGCGTGGTGATCGTGGCGCTGGCGGTGCTGGGCATGGGCAGCACGCCGGTGGCGACGGTGAACGCCTTCGGCGACGGCTTCTGGAGCCTGATCCCGTTCACCATGCAGATGGCCTTCGTGGTGATCGGCGGCTACGTGCTGGCTACTGCGCCGGTGGTGGCGCAGGCGGAAGCAAGCAGCGGAGAATCGACGCTTGCACAAACGCTTGTCACGGCGCGGATTCCGCCTTGTCGGGCGCTTTAGGCAATACCAGCGATGCACAGCTGGCCGCATCGGGCACAGCAGGCAAAGATTGCATCCACCGCAGAATCGGGTCGAACAGGCGGTCGGTGCGCAGCGGCAGCGTCATGTGGTTTTCGCCAGGCACTTCCACATAGGACGCACGTGGCGAGAGTTTGCTTAGCCTGCGCAGGGCATCGGCCTGCATGAGGTGATCGCGCGCCCCCCGTACCACTAGCGTGCAAGAGTGTGTCAGCGCCAAAGCGCGATCGGGCCGAATCGCATCCAGATCGAGTCCGAGACGGTGGTCGGCCTTGTCGATGGCGCGGTCGATTGTCGTGGGAGTGATCCATCGTGCCAGCCAGCGATAGCCAAACAACCCACTGTGCGGCGCACGGCGGATCACCGCCCCCGCGTTGGCGTAAGGCTCCAATGCCACCACGCCTCGTACACCGGGAATCTCGGGCGCTGCAAACAAGGCCACAGTGCCGCCATAGGACGCACCCAGCAAAAACAGCGGGTCGGGCAACTGGCCATCGGCACGCAGCGCGGCAACCAGTTGCTGTATGTCGCCTGCCTCTCTGGGGCCGTAACCGACGGGCGCGTCGGAAGACCTGCCCTGACCGCGCAAGTCGGGCGCCACCACTACATATCCCGCGCTCGAAAAGTGCAATGCCCACGCCATCATCAACGAACCAGCACCTCCCCACGGATGCAGCAGAAGCACGCTGCCCTTGGCAGGGATCAGCTTGGCGTGCGTGGGGTCTCCGACAAATTGAACTTCGGAATCAAAGCCGGACACGCGCCCTTGAGTGGATCGCAACTTGACCCGATCGGTGAAGGCGTAAGCGCGCGGTGGAGCCGTCGTATACGCAATGACCACTCCTTCGCTGGTGCGAAAAATGCGGTGGGAAAAGCCGATCGACGTCAGCATCTCCTCCAGCGACTGGAACGAGTCCCCTGAATGTCCCGGGTGACCAATTTCGTATGCCACGAAGGTGCTGCATCCGCACAGCAAGAGCGCCATAAAAAGCAACAGCCAACGTCCCTGTCGCATATCCCGTCCCATGCCCGCCAGTCGAAAGGACCTTAGCACCGCGCGCGGCGCAGATCAGAGTTCACGCAGCGCCGTGGTCACCGGCAGGCGCGCGGCGCGCACGGCGGGGAACAGGCCGCCGATGAAGCCGATCGCCATCGCCCACTTGATGCCCGTCCACAGCAGCTGCGGCGACACCTTGAACTGGAACACCACCTGGCTGAAGTTCGAGCCCAGCGTGGAGGCGGTGTAGCCGTTGAAGATCAGCCAGGTGACGAAGCCGCCGAGCAGGCCGCCGAGCAGCGCCAGCAGCATGGTTTCCAGCAGGATCGACACCACTACCGGCACGCCGCGGAAGCCGATCGCGCGCAGCGTGGCGATCTCCCGGGCGCGCGCGGCCACGGCGGCGAACATCGTGTTGAGCGCGCCGAACACGGCACCGATCGCCATGATGATGCCTACGGTGAGGCCCACGATGCGGATCAGTTTGGTCAAGCCCTCGGACTGCCTGGCGAAGTATTCGCGCGTGGTGCTCACGTCGACCTTGATGCGCGGGTCGCTGAGCAGGGCTGCCTTGAAGGTGGCGAACGCCTTGGGCGAGGTGAGGCGCACGGTGACCGACTGCGCGCTGGAGCCGCGCCGGTAGGCCGAGGCCACGGTCTGCATGTCGCCCCACAGCTCCGAATCGTGCGAGTCGTTGGCGGCGAACGTACCGACCACCGTCCACGGCTGCCCGGCCAGGCGGATCTGCCGCCCCACTTCCAGCCCGGCGAACTGCCGCTGCGCGCCCTGCCCCACCACCAGCTCGCGCAGGCCCGGCTTGAAGCGGCGCCCCTCGGTGATGTGCACGTTCGGCCGCAGCGCCCACGCCGCGTCGCCCACGCCGCGAATCTGCACGTTGGCCTCCACGCTGGGATCGCTCTTCTTGGCCAGGTTCGCCACCACCGAAATCTCGGCCGAGGCGATCGGCTTGCCGTCGGCGTCGCGCGCCACGCCGGGCGCCTGCTCGATGACGTTGAGGCTGTCGCGCTCCAGCACCGAGTTGAGTTCGGCGGACGAGCCGCCGCGCAGCACGATGGCGGTGTCGTCGCTGCCGGTCTGCTGCAGCGTGGCGGCGAAGCCGTCGCCCATCGCCAGCATCGCCACCAGCACGCCGACCACGCCGGCGATACCGATCACGATCACCGACGAGGCGCCGATGCGCTGGCCCAGCGTGCTGATGCCCACACGGGTCACCGACAGCGTCTGCCGGCCGCGTCGGGACAGCACCAGCCACAGCACCAGCAGCAGCGCCAAGCCGCCAACCGCGGCCAGCGGCAGCCGGGTCCAGATCACCAGCGCCGCGGCAAGTAGCACCAGCAGGCCGAGGTTGCCCAGGAATCTGAGAAATTTCTTCATGACGGAGCTCCTCAGCGGCCCGCGAGGGCGTCGACAATGTTCAGGCGCATCGCGCGCATCGCCGGCAGCGCGCCGACCACCAGGCCGATCAGCACCATCAGCCCCACACCGATCGCCCAGCTGCCGGCACCGACCGGCGGCAGGTTCACCATGCCGCCGCTGCCCTTGCTCACGGCGGGCGCCAGCACGGCGGCGATGCCCAGGCCGATCACTCCGCCCAGCACCAGCAGCAACACCGACTCGGCCAGCACCATGGCCAGCACGCTGGGGCTGGAGAAACCGATCGTCTTCAGCACGGCCAGCTCGGAGGTGCGCTCGCGCACCGCCTGCGCCATGGTGTTACCGGTGAGCAGGATCAGGGTGAAGAACACCGCGCCCATGATCGCCGTGACGATCAGGCCGATGTCGCCCAACTGCTTGGCGAACGAGGCACCGAAGGCCTGCTCGGTCTGCGTCTTGGTCTCGTGGTCGGAGTTGGCCGAGATCGCGTCGATGGCCTTGGCCACGCTGTCGGCGGCGTTCGGGTCGACCAGCCGGTCGACGTACCAGCCCATCTCGTGGCTTGCGTAGAGGTTGGCCTCGTCGAAGTATTTCCAGTGCAGCAGGAACAGCTGGTCCAGGCCGTTGGCGGCGCCCTCGGCCACGCTGAAGATGCCCACGATGTCGAACTGCCAGGTCTTGTCCCCGTTCTTCTGCGGAAAGATGGTCGACTGCAGCGGAATCTTGTCGCCCACCTTCCAGCCGTACTTCTTCGCCAGCACCGGGCCGATCACCACGCCGGTGCGCGTGTTGTCGAACGCCTTGCGCTGCTCGGGCGACAGCTGGATCTCCGGATAGACGTCCAGATAGTTCGGACTCACCGCGTAGCTGAAGACGAAGTTCTTCGGGTCCTGGTAGATGCCGCCGAACCAGTTGGCGTAGGCCACGTCGCGCACGCCCGGCACGCCGGCGATACGCGATTGCAAGGCCTGCGGCAGCGACTGGATGATCGAGTAGCGCGAGGCGGTGATCAGCCGATCCACTCCCACCACGCTCTTGCTGCCGCTGTCGAAGGCCGTGCGCACCGCGTCGAGCATGCCGAACAGCAGGAACGCGGTGACGATCGACACCAGGGTGAGGAAGGTGCGCGTCTTGCGGCGGAACAGCGCCGCCCAGATCAGATGGAGGTATTTCATCGCCGCCCCCTCAGGCCGCCGCCGGCTCGACCAGCGACCCTTTATCCAGATGCAGCACGTGGTCGGCGTACTCGGCGGCCTTGGGGTCGTGGGTCACCATCACGATGGTCTTGCCGTGCTCGCGGTTGAGCGTGCGCAGCAGGCCGAGCACGTCCTCGGCGGACTGGCGATCGAGGTCGCCGGTGGGCTCGTCGCAGACCAGCAGCATCGGGTCGGAGACAATGGCGCGGGCAATCGCCACGCGCTGCTGCTGGCCGCCGGAGAGCTCGCCCGGCTTGTGCGTGGCGCGGTCAGCCAGGCCCACCAGCTGCAGCGCGATGGCCGCGTTCCTCTTGCGCTGTGCCGCCGAGAGTTTCGTCAGAAGCAGCGGCAGCTCCACGTTGCGCTGCGCGCTCAACATCGGCATCAGGTTGTAGAACTGGAAGATGAAACCGACGTTGGCCGCACGCCACTTCGCCAGCGCGCCCGCGCCGAGCTGGTCGATGCGCTGCCCGCCCACGCTGATGCTGCCCGCGCTGGGCGTGTCCAGCCCGCCGATCAGGTTGAGCAGGGTGGTCTTGCCCGAGCCGGACGGGCCCATCAGGGCGAGGAAGTCACCCTGCGCAATGGCCAGGTCGACGTGATGCAGCACTTCCACCTTCTGCTTGCCGCGCTCATAGACCTTGGCCAGGTCGTGGATATCGATCAGCGTTGCCATGGTGTGTCTCCTGCGGGTTTGCGGGATCAAAAGCAGCCGCCCGCGGAGCGGGTTGCTGCATTCCGTCATCAGGGTTGTGCGGACGTCTGGACGGCCGAACCGTCGCGCAGGCTTGCCGGCGGCGACACCACCACGCTGTCGCCGGCGTTCACCGCCTCGGGCAGCAGGCGCAGGTCGCCGTAGGTCTGCGCTGCGGGCGCCACCGTACGCTGGCGCGCCACCTTGCCCTGCACCACGAACACCACGGTCTTGCCGTCGCGCTGGACGATCGCGGCAGCCGGCACCAGCACGCCCTTGGGCGCTGCGGCCGCAGTCGGCTCCTTGTGTTCCAGGAAGGACACGCGCACGCCCATGTCCGGCACGATGCGCGCGTCTTTCACCTCCAGCGCCACGCGCACCTTGATCGTCGCCTTGCTGCGGTCGGCGGCCGGCACGATGGCGATCACGTGGGCGGGGATGCGCCAGTCGGGATAAGCATCGAGCACCGCCTCGGCCGGCATGCCCGGCTTCACGCGGCCGATGTAGGCCTCGTTGACGTCGACGTCGATTTCCAGCGAATCCATGTCCACGATGGTGCCCACGCCGGTGCGGGTGAAGCCGCCGCCGGCCGAGAGCGGCGAGACGATCTCGCCGACCTGCGCGGCCTTGTCGGTCACCACGCCGGCAAACGGCGCGCGCACCACGGTGTAGTCGTAATTGACCTGCGCCACCCGCGCCTGCGCCTGGGCGGCGGCCACCTGCCGGCGCTGCGATTCGACCTGCGCCTGGTAGCTGGCCACGGCGGTGCGCGCCTGCTCGGCGGCCTGCTTCGACACCAGCCCGCGACCGACCAGCGCATCGAGCCGCGCCGCATCGGCGCGCGCCTGCCCCAGCTGGGCCTGCAGCTGCGCCACCTGCGCCTGGGCGGCCTGCGCACCGGCGCGCGCCGCGTCGAGGTTGGCGCGGTAGCCGCTGTCTTCCAGCCGCGCCAGGATCTGCCCCTTGGCCACGTGGTCGCCTTCCTCGATCAGCACCTCGGTGAGGGTGCCGGTGATCTGCGCCGAGACGGTGGCCTGGCGCCGCGCGGTGACGTAGCCGGTGGCCTCCAGCACGGCGCCTGCCTCGCCCTGCTTGCCCGGACTGGCGGCGACCGCCGTCTGCACGGTCACCGCGCGATGCGCCGTCCACCACCACCCGCCAGCACCAAGCACCAGCAGCACCAGACCTGCGCCCAGCACGATCCAGCGCCCACGATGGCCGCTACCGTCGACGTCCTCGCGCTGGTCGCGATCGATGCGCAGCTGCTTCAACAATTCCGCGTTATCCACGTGTGCTCCCCGGCCGGCCCACCCCGGCGCATGCTGACGACAAGGATGAAGTGTGCGCCGATCGAAAGGCAGCGGCGGTGATCAGGCATCGGCCGTGACAGCTGTCATTCGACAACCGCGCTGCCGCTGCCGCGGGCCGCCCTGCTAGGCTTTCGCGCATGACCTACGCCATCACGCCCCCGCCCGTTTCGAGCCTGCCGATCGCCGGCAGCGACCAGCGCTTTCCCGTGCGCCGCATCTTCTGCATCGGCCGCAACTACGCCGAGCACGCCCGCGAAATGGGCGCGGTGGTGGAGAAGGACGCACCGCTGTTCTTCTGCAAGCCTGCCGATGCGGTGGTCACCGACGGCGCGGACGTGGCCTATCCCCAGGCCACCGCCGACCTGCACCACGAGGTGGAGATGGTGGTGGCGCTGGGCGCCGGCGGCTGTGAGCTGTCAACGGACGCCGCGGCCGCACTGGTGTGGGGCTACGGCGTGGGCCTGGACCTCACCCGTCGCGACCTGCAGGCCCTCGCCAAGGCCAAGAGCCATCCGTGGGACGTGGCCAAGGCGTTCGACCATTCCGCGCCGATCTCGGCCCTGGTGCCTGCGGCAAACGCCAAAGTGGGTGCCGATACGGTGTTGCGCCTCACGGTGAACGGCGAGCTGCGCCAGCAGACCGCGCTGGGCGACATGGTGCACAGCGTGCCGGAGATCCTGGCGGCGCTGTCGCGGCTGTTCGAGCTGAAGCCCGGCGACCTGGTGTTCACCGGCACCCCGGCCGGCGTCGCGGCGCTCAAGCGCGGTGACCGCTTCCATGCCGAGCTGGCGGGCGTGGCGACGCTGGAAGGTCGCATGGTCTGATCCGCTCGCTATGCGCCCGCGGGCCACTGCGCTAGAGTCGCCGGGTCAGCCACAAAACCGGGGAGGGGAACGATGAGCATGATCAAGGAGTTCAAGGAATTCGCCATGCGCGGCAACGTGATCGACCTCGCCGTGGGCGTGGTGATCGGCGGCGCATTCGGCAAGATCGTCACCTCGCTGGTGAACGACCTGATCATGCCGCCGATCGGCCTGCTCACCGGCGGCGTGGATTTCGCCGACAAGAAGTGGGTGCTCAAGGCGGCCGACAACACCGACCCGGCGCACAAGGTGGCCGAGGTGGCGGTGAACTACGGCATGTTCGTCAACACGCTGATCCAGTTCCTGATCATTGCGTTCGCGATCTTCCTGGTGGTGAAGGCGATCAACCGGATGAACCGCAAGGAAGAGGCCGCCCCCGCCGCACCGCCGGCCGACGTGGTGCTGCTGACCGAAATCCGCGACCTGCTGAAGGACCGCCCGCAGGGCTGAGCCCAACCCCGATCAGGGCCATGACTTGTGGCCTAAGCGGCCCGTGGGCGCCCCGCCATAATCGGGGTTTGCCCACGGAGTTCCCCATGCGCCGCCTTCGCCTGTCCCTGCTCGCCGCCAGCCTCGTGCTGGCCTGCTCCGCCTCCGCCGTCGCCGCCGATGCATCCACCGTGATTCCCGCCGCCGCCGTGAAGACGGCCGAGCAGCTGCGCGACGCGGCGATGCATGACGACACCGCCTACCGCATCGTCGAAGGCCTCACCACCGAGGTGGGCCCGCGCCTCGCCGGCGGCCCCAACGACCAGCGCGCCCGCGACTGGGTAGTGGCGAAGATGAAGGCGCTGGGTTTCGACAAGGTCTACACCGAGCCGGTGAGCTACCCGCTGTGGGAGCGCCGCAGCGAGAGCGGCGAAATCGTCGCGCCGTTCCCGCAGAAGCTGGTGCTCACCGCGCTGGGCTACTCGCCGGCCACGGCCAAGGGCGGGCTCACCGCGCAGGTGGTTGCCTTCCCCACCCTCGATGCGCTGAAGGCCGCCGACCCGGCCAGCATCCAGGGCCGCATCGTCTACGTCGGGGCGCGCATGACCCGGCAAAAGGACGGCCACGACTACGCGATCGGATCGGCCGTGCGCACGCAGGGCCCGGTGATCGCGCAGGCCAAGGGCGCCGCGGGCTTCCTGCTGCGCTCGGCCGGCACCGATCCGCACAGCCGCGCGCCGCACACCGGCGTCACTGGCTTCACCGATCCGGCCAAGGCGATTCCCGCCGCGGCACTGGCCGGGCCGGATGCCGACCAGCTCGAGCGCGTGCTCGCCCACGGCCAGCCGGTGCAGGTGAAGATGGATCTGGATTGCGGCATCACCGGCCAGTACACCGGCGCCAACGTGATTGGCGAGATCACCGGGCGCAAGCATCCGGAACAGATCATCGACATCGGCGGCCACCTGGATTCCTGGGACCCGGGTACCGGCGCGATCGACGACGCGTCCGGCGTGGCCATCGCGATGGCCGCGGCCAAGCTGATCCACGATCTGCCGCAGCGGCCCGACCGCACCATCCGCGTGATCGCCTTCGCCAACGAGGAGATGGGCCTGTTCGGCGGCCGCGCCTACGCCGACAAGCACGGCGCCGACGTGGCCAACCACCAGCTCGGCACCGAGTCGGACTTCGGCGCCGGCCGCATCTGGCGCATGAGTGCCAGCGTGAAGCCGGAAGCACGCGGTGCGATCGAGCAGATTGCCAAGGTGCTGGCGCCGATCGGCGTGGCTTACGACGCCGACCAGCCCGGCGGCGGCGGCTCGGATCTCTCGCAGATGCACGCCAGGGGCATGGCCGCGCTGTCGCTCACCCAGGACGGCACCTACTACTTCGACTGGCACCACACCGCCGAAGACACGCTGGACAAGGTCGATCCGCAGGATCTGGCACAGAACGTGGCGGTGTACGCGGCTTACGCGTACATGGCGGCGCAGGCGAACGGCGATTTCGGCTCCGCACCGGGCGCCTTCCCCGGCGAACACGGCGAGTAGCCGTCAGAGGTTTTGCATCACCCCTGTAGGAGGGGCTTGAGCCTGAGGTTTCCCCACAAATAGTTCTGGATAATCAGCTGCTTGCCGGTTAGTTTCGGCAAAAACTACGCGCATGACGCGGTTTTTTCCTCGCGACGTTCAAACCGTGAGGAGTCCACGTCATGCGCGCAGCCTCTGGATTGTTTCAAAAAGTTCTCCACGACGCCCTGTCTTTCCTGCATGCCTATCGCCGATGGGGGTTGGTGTTGGCGGTCGAGGCGGCGGTCCATAGTCGAGCGCTCACCCTGATCGATCTGGCGCGATCGTGTCCGGCCACGCCGCGTGTGCGCACGGCGTTGAAGCGCCTGGATCGGCTGTTGGGGAACCCGGGCTTGCATGCCGCCCGTGGCTCGATCTACCAGGCGATGGTGCGCACGTTGCTGTGCACCCCCACGCCGCTCATCGTGGTGGACTGGTCGGAGCTGAAGAAGGACGGGCGGTGGTGCCTGCTGAGGGCAGCGATTCCCGTGAGGGGACGAAGTCTGACGGTGCTGGAAGAAGTCCATCCGCGTGGCCAGCTCGGCAACGGCAAGGTGCAACGTCACTTCTTGCAGCAGCTCAAGGCCCTGCTGCCGCCGCAGACCTGTCCGATCCTGATCACCGATGCCGGGTTCCGCAGCGACTGGTTTGCTGCGGTGGAGTCGCTGAAGTGGTCCTGGATCGGACGCGTGCGCGGACGCATGCGGGTACGCCTGAATGGACAAGCCGCGTGGGGGTACTGCAAGGATCTGCATGCCTTGCAGCGCGGTTCGGCCCGTGATCTGGGCCAGGGCGAACTCACCGGCATCCACCGTCATCCGTGTCGTCTGGTCATCGGCGCACGACGCCTGTTGCAAGGACGCCATGCCCTCACCCACAGCGGCGCACGCAGCGCAGATCGCCGGGATCTGAAGGCAGCACAAAGCACGCGCGAGCCGCACCTGCTCGCCTGCTCATGCAGCCTGAAGGCGTACACGGCAGCGATGATCGAGCGCATGTACCGACGCCGCATGCAAATCGAGGAGCGCTTTCGGGACCTCAAATCACATCACTACGGCCAGGGCTTTGAGGACACCCAAACCCGTACACCCGAGCGATTGCACATGCTGCTGCTGATTCACGCGCTGGCCCAATGGGTGCAATGGGTTACCGGCTTGGTGGTCATCAATCGCGGACTGGATCACTTCTTGAAGCCCACCTCATCGAAAAGACAACACTACTCAACCGTGCGCATCGGCAAGGAGTTCATTCTCCATGGCTGCATAGGCCTCTCCCTCCATCACATCCGCCCGCCCGACCTACCTGCCGATTCGGTCCCCCCGCCTCTCAATATCCAAAAATAAGTGGGGAAACCTCAGGCTGAAGCCCCTCCCACACCATGGAATGCTCAGCGCGTGTAGTGCAGGTTGGCGTCCACCAGCACCTTGGGAAAGCAGAAGGTTTTCGGGCGCACGGTGATCGCCACCGGCATCAGCACCTCCTGCTCGACCCCGCCCACGCTGTCACAGCTCACTCCATTGGCCAGCTCGTAATGGATGACGCGCGTGGTGTACTGCGGGCAGACGTCGCCACACGGAAACTCGGCCACCACGCGCTGGCCGTGATGGCGGCCCAGCTCCACCGTGGTGTGCATGAGTTCGGCCTTGTCCCACGGCTGCTTCGCATAGGCCAGCAGTGCCGCATCGTCGAGCATGCCGGGCGTTGCCGCCTGACTGACGCAGGCGCCCAGCGCAAGCGCCAGCAGCGTCGTGATTCCGATCCGTTTTGCGTGGTGGTTGCGCATCGCCGCCGTCTCCCGTGGTGGAAAACGGCAGCTTAGCCCGGCAACGCGTGAACGCGGTGCGGTCAGCTCGTGCCGGGCTGCTCCTGCAGGGCCGTGGTCCGCTGGCGGCGATGCTGCAGGCGATCGAGATACAGGTAGATCACCGGCGTCAGGTACAGCGTGAGCACCTGGGACACCACCAGGCCACCGACCACCGCCAGGCCCAGCGGCCGTCGCACTTCCGCGCCCGCACCCATGCCCAGCGCAATCGGCAGCGTGCCCGCGAAGGCGGCCATGGTGGTCATCATGATCGGGCAGAAGCGCACGCGGCAGGCTTCGAAAATCGCCTGCGCCGGTGCCATGCCCTCCTCGCGCTGACGCTCGAGCGCGAAGTCGATCAGCATGATGGCGTTTTTCTTGACGATGCCGATCAGCATGACGATGCCGACGAAGGCGAACAGATCCAGCGAGGCCTGGAACACCACCAGCGTGAGCAGCGCGCCCACCGCCGCCGCCGGCAGGCCGGAGAGAATCGTCAGCGGGTGGATGAAGCTCTCGTACAGGATGCCCAGCACCAGGTAGATCACGAACACCGCCAGCAACAGCAGCATCCCCATGCCGCGGGTGGATTCCTGGAACGCCTGTGCGGTGCCCTCGATGCTGCCGCTGATGGTCGCCGGCAGGCGGATCGTCGCCATGGCGTCCTCGATGCGATCGACCGCCTCGCTCAACGACACGCCGCTGGCGAGATTGAACGAGACGGTCACCGCCGGCAGCTGGCCCTGGTGGTTCACCGTGAGCGCCTGCGGCACGCGCCGGAACCGAGCCACGGCACTGAGCGGCACCAGCGCGCCGGTGTTGGAGGTGACATACAGCCGCGAGAGCACGGCGGGATCGTCCTGCAGCGCGCGCTGCACCTGCAGGATCACCCAGTACTGGGTGGCCGAACCGTAGATGGTGGAGATCTGGTTGGCGCCAAATGCGGTGCCCAGGGCGCTCTGCACCTGCGCCATGGTGAGCCCGAGCGGGCCGAGCTTGTCGCGGTCCACGTCCACGCTGATCGACGGGCTGTTGCGGTCGAGGTCGTTGGTGACGTCCTGGAAGCCCGGCAGCTGCCGGAACGCGGCGGTGACTTTGTCGGACCACTGGTACAGCGCGGCCAGGTCGATCGACTGCAGGGTGTACTGGTACTGCGCCTTGCTCTGCCGCCCGCCGACGCGGATCGCCGGCGGATTCTGGATGTAGGCGCGGATGCCCGGCACCGCGGCGAACTTTTGCCGCAGCTCCGCGATGATACCGTCCGGTCCCAGCGCGCGATCCTCCGCCGGCTTCAGCAGCAGCAGGATCGAGCCGTTGTTGACCGTCGCGCGCGAGCCGCCGGCGCCGATGCTCGACATGTAGCCGGCGATGTTCGGGTCTTTCGCCACGATGTCGACCAGCCGCATCTGCCGCGCCACCATCGCGTCGAAGGAGATGTCCTCCGGGCCTTCGGTGTTCACCCGCAGCTGGCCGGTGTCACCGGCGGGGATGAAATCCTTCGGCGCCATGTAGAACAGCAGCGCGGTGGCCAGCAGGCTGGCGACGAAGCCCGCCATCACCAGCCGCGGGCGCGCCATGCACCAGCGCAACGAGCGCATGTAGCCGCCCTGCACCGCACTGAAGCCGCGGTCGAAACCGCCGATCAGCCAGTTCTTGCGCTCGTGCTGGTGCGCCTTGACGAAGCGGCTGCACAGCATCGGCGTGAGGGTGATGGCGACGATGCCGGAGATCGCGATGGCGATGCTGATGGTGACGGCGAACTCGTGGAACAGCCGCCCCACGATACCGCCCATGAACATCACCGGGATGAACACCGCCATCAGCGAGAGCGTCATCGAGAAGATGGTGAAACCGATCTCGCCGGCGCCGCGGATCGAGGCCGCATAAGGCTCCTCGCCCGCCTCGATGTGGCGCACGATGTTCTCCAGCATCACGATCGCGTCGTCCACCACGAAGCCCACCGCGAGGGTGAGCGCCAGCAGCGAGAGGTTGTCCAGGCTGTAGCCGAGCGCCTGCATCGCGCCGAAGGTACCGATCACCGAAATCGGCAGCGCCACCGCGGGAATCAGCGTGGCCGAGAGGTTGCCCAGGAACAGGTAGATCACCAGCACCACCAGCACGCCGGCCAGCAGCAGGGTGAACTGCACGTCGTTGACCGACTCGCGGATCGACTGCGAGCGGTCGTACAGCACCTGAAGGCTTACCGACGGCGGCAGCCCGGCGCGGAAACGCGGCAGCACCTGCCTGATGCGGTTCACCGTCTCCACCGTGTTGGCGCCGGGCTGGCGCTGGATGGCCAGCACGATCGCCCGCTGGCCGTTGAACCAGCTGGCCCTCTGGTCGTCCTGCACGCTGTCGCTGGCCTGTCCCAGGTCGCCCACGTGCACCGGCGCGCCGTGGCGGTAGGCCACCACGATGTCGTTGTAGGCCGCCGCGCGCAGCAGCTGGCCATCGCTGCGGATCGGCAGCTGCTGGCGCGAGCCGTACAGCGAACCGGTGGCCTGGTTGACGTTGGCGTCGGCAATCGCCTGCTGCACCTGGTCGATGCCGATGCCGGCCGCGGCGAGGCGATCGGGATCGACGTTCACCCGCACCGCGTATTTCTGCGAGCCGTACACGTTCACCTGCGCCACGCCGTCGACCATCGACAGCTGCTGCGCCAGTTCGGTCTCGGCGAACTCGTTCACCTCGGTCAGCGGCAGCGTGGACGATCCCATCGCCAGATACAGGATGGCCGCATCGGCCGGATTCACCTTGCGGAAGGTCGGCGGCGTGGTCATTTCCCTGGGCAGCTGGCGCTGCGCGGAGGAGATCGCCGACTGCACGTCCTGCGCGGCGGCATCGATGTTGCGGTCGAGC
>DASUJJ010000134.1:0-16188 GCA_036279335.1 Dyella sp. | reverse complement strand
GGGCTCGAACAACCCCGATGGCGTGGACATCAAGAAGGGGCCCAAGGGCAATCGCTGGGACGCGCTCAAGCCCGCCGACGGCATCCCGTTCCACCCGTACTACACAGTGAAGGATCTGGTTGGCGTGGGCTTCTTCCTGCTGATCGCCGCCTTCATCATCTTCTTTGCGCCGACCTTTGGTGGCTGGTTCCTGGAGCACGACAACTTCATCCCGGCCAACAACCTGGTCACGCCGACGCACATCAAGCCGGTGTGGTACTTCACCCCGTTCTACGCGATCCTGCGCATGATCCCGTCGTTCTTCAGCACCGCGATCTGGGGCGTGCTGGGCATGTTCGGCGCGATCGCGCTGCTGTTCGCGATGCCGTGGATCGACGTGGGCAAGGTGCGTTCCATCCGCTACCGCGGCGTCGGCTACAAGGTGGCACTGGGGCTCTTCGTGTTGTCCTTCATCATGCTCGGCATGGTAGGCGCGGGCGTGATCGCCGAGGTGATTCCCGAGTGGTTCGGCAACGTCGACGTGACGTTCTGGGAAAACCTGTTCGGCCGCACGATGACCTTGATTTACTTCGGCTTCTTCGTCTTCCTCGGGCTCTACACGCGCCTGGGCTGGGAGACCACCAAGCCGGTTCCGGAACGGGTGACGATGCATGACTAAGCGTTATTTCTCCTCGATCGCACTGGCGCTGGGTCTGCTGGTCGGATGCGTCCCGGCGATGGCCTCCGAAGGTGCCGAGCTGCCTTCGGCCGGCGTCAACGTCAGCGACCAGGCTTCGCTGCAACGCGGTGCCAAGCTGTTCTTCAACTACTGCGTGGGCTGCCACTCGCTGAAGTTCATGCGCTATTCGCGCATCGGCGAAGATCTCGGCCTGACCGAAGAAGAGGTGATGAAGAACCTCAACTTCACCGGGGCGCGCTACGGCGAAACCATCGAATCGCACATGCCCGAGGCCGATGCGATCAAGTGGTTCGGCAAGGCTCCGCCGGACCTGTCGCTGGAAGTGCGCGCCAAGACCGCGGACTGGGTCTACGCGTACCTCAACTCGTTCTACGTCGACCCGAGCCGTCCGGTGGGCTGGAACAACACCATCTTCCCGAATGCCTCCATGCCCAACCCGCTGTGGGAGCTGCAGGGCGTGCAGACGGCGGTGATGAAGGAAGGCGGCGAAGAGGTGGAGAAGCTGGAGCTGTCCACGCCGGGCACCATGACGCCGGCGGAATACCAGCAGGCTACCCGCGACCTGACCAATTTCCTGGCGTACGCCTCGGAACCGGCTGCCCTGCAGCGCAAGCATTACGGCATCTGGGTGCTGCTGTTCCTTGCCGGATTCACCTTCTTGGCGTATCTGCTGAAGAAGGAATACTGGAAAGACGTCCACTGATCGCGACGACAGTGGCAAGCGTGCGGCGGCTCCGGGCCGCCGCATTCCGTTGTTAGCTGGGGAGATTTGCGCATGGTCCAAAGCGCCCGCTCGCGTACGGTGCTCACTCTGTACACCACCGCCGATGACATCCAGTGTCATCGCGTGCGCCTGCTGCTTGCCGCCAAGGGCGTGAGCTACGAGCGCGTGATGGTCGAGCCCGGCAAGCCGCCGGAAGACCTGATCGATCTCAACCCCTACGCCAGCACGCCGACCCTGGTCGATCGCGACCTCACGCTGTACGACACGCCGGTGGTGTGCGAATACCTCGACGAGCGTTATCCGCATCCTCCGCTGATGCCGATCGACCCGCTGTCGCGAGCACGCCTGCGCCTGGCGGCGGTGCGCATCGAGCGTGACTGGCTGCCGGAAGTGGACATCATCCGCGCCGGTGGACGGCCGGCTGACGCCGCGCGCAAGCGCCTGCGCGAGCAGCTGCTGGCTTCGCTGCCGCTGTTCAAGGCAGCCAAGTTCTTCCTCAATCCGGAGATGAGCCTGGCCGACTGCCTGGTGGCGCCGGTCGTGTGGCGCCTGCCGTGGCTGGGCGTGGACCTAGGCAAGGAGGGACGCCCCATCCTCGACTACGGCGAGCGTCTGTTCCACAGCCAGGGCTACGCGCGCAGCCTCACGGCCGAGGAAAAGGCCATGCGACCCTGATCATGGCCCACGACGACGCCCCCGCCATGACCTCCAACCGCCCGTACCTCATGCGGGCAATCTACGACTGGATCACCGACAACAACCTCACGCCGTACATCCTCGTGGATGCCACGCGCGAGGGCGTGCGCGTGCCGCCGCAGGTGATCAAGAACGGGCAGGTCGTGCTCAATCTGGCAATGCGCGCGGTGGCCAACCTGGATCTGGGCAACGAGTGGATCAGCTTCCAGGCCCGCTTCTCGGGCGCCAGCCAGTCGATCCTGATTCCGGTGCACGCCGTGCTCGCGCTCTACGCCCAGGAAAACGGCCAGGGCATGATGTTTCCGGCCGAAGAGGGCGATGGCGGTGACACTCCGCCGCCTCCGTCCGAGGGCGGGGACACGCCGGGTGGCGCGGATGCCGGTGCGGAAGGTGACCGGCCCAAGCGCGGCACGCCGAACCTGCGCGTGGTCAAGTAACGATCAACCGCCTGGCTCGCCCGCGGGCGAGAACCGCCGTCGTCACTGCGGATCGTTCGGCAACCTGCGGCGCAGGGGCACCACGTTGCTTGCAGTGCGCGGCCCGGGCGGGATCATCGGGGCGGGCGCCATCGGTGCAGGCGCCTCGCTGTGGCCGCCCACCAGCCACTGCCCGGTCGGCAGGGTGAGGCCGCTGACGCGCGGGCCGATCATCCACACGCGGCCTTGCTGGCGATCGTCACCATCGACACTGACGTCAAAGCCGTAACCGCGCTCCACCCTGCGCTGCCCGTCCAGCCGGCGCCACCGGATCGCGCGCAGGCCCACCGTCTCGTCCAGCAGCTGCAGCCCGTGCAGCTCGCAGTGATGCCGCGCCGCCGCGACCGCGAGCTCGCGCGCGCGCGACAGCTGCATCCAGGCGGTCACGATGCCGCCGAGGACGAGCAGGAGGAAGAGGTCGTGCAGATTGCCCATGCCGGCAGTGTGTGTGCGCTCCGCCGGCTTCGCAAGGGCAGGGTGGGCGGTGCTGGCTTCAGTCCAGGCGCAGCCGCAGCGACAGGTCGATGGCGCGCACGTGCTTGGTCAGCGCCCCCACCGACACGAAGTCGACCCCGGTGGAGCCGATCGCCGCGATGGAATCCATGTCCACATTGCCCGATACCTCGAGCGATGCCCGGCCCGCGCTGATGCGCACCGCATCGCGCATGGCGGGCAGGTCGAAATTGTCGATCATGATGCGGTCGGCGCCAGCCTCCAGCGCCTGGCTCAATTCGTCGAGATTCTCCACCTCGACTTCCAGCGGCAGCGACGGGTGCAGGCGCCGCGCCGCACCCACGGCGGCGGCGATCCCGCCCGCGGCGATGATGTGGTTTTCCTTGATCAGCACGCCGTCGTACAGGCCCGTGCGATGGTTGCAGCCGCCGCCGCAGCGGACGGCGTATTTCTGCGCCAGCCGCAGCCCCGGCACGGTCTTGCGGGTGTCGAGCAGGCGGGTGCGCGTACCCGCCAGGGCGGCCACGTATTGCGCGGTCACCGTCGCGGTGCCCGACAGCAGCTGCAGGAAGTTCAGTGCCGAGCGCTCCGCCGTCACCAGCGCGCGGGCGCGCCCGCGCAGCGTGCAGATCGCGTGTCCCGCGGGGAGTACATCGCCGTCCTCGTGCAGCCACTCGATGCGCACGTCCGGATCGAGATGGCGGAAGCAGGCATCGAACCAGGGACGCCCCGCCAGCACGGCGTGCTCGCGGCAGGTCAGGATGGCGGTGGCCGGTGCCGACGCGGGGAGCAGATCCGCGGTGGCGTCACCCGTGCCGATGTCTTCGGCAAAGGCGCGTTCCACATCGAGGCGAATCTGCTCGGCGGGCGGCGGCGAAAAGCGGTCGCTCCGACTCATTCGGGCTCCGGCCCATCGGTGGCGGGCTGGCTGAGCCGGCCCACGATCGCGTCCATCGCCCGATCAAAGAAGGCGTTGGAGGCCAGGATCCGCGCGCTGCCGTCGGCCAGCGAGGCGGCCAGTTCCTGCGGCGCGAAGTCGCCCACTTTCAAACCACGCCGGTTCACGAACAGGTAGCGGCCGCTCATCGGGCTGATCCAAGAAAGCTTGGCGCGCTCGGCTGCGCCCTCGGCCGGACAGAACTCGATCCAGACGCCGGGCTTCATGGCTTCCACGGCGTCCATCTGCGCCTGGACTTCCGGGGAAAGGAGTTCCAGCGGCTCATCGGGCGAATGGATAGCCAGCGGCGCGGTCTCCTGCACCGTCTCGACGATCGACTGGATGCTGTCGGGAATCGCCGGCGGCGTCTGTTCGGTGGCTGGCGTGACCGCCGGGCCGGATTCGCCCAGCTGCTGGCGGTAATAGGCATGGAGCTGATCGAGCAGGCGCTCGACGTCGTTTTCCTGGAACGCCACGTTGGCCAGTCCCCGGCGCAAGGCCCGCTCGATGCCCGGCAGCATCTGCCGCAGCGTGGCGCGGCTGTCCGCATCACTGCCCAGGCGCGTGCTGGCCACGAATTCGTTGACGAAGCGCAGGCCATCGGCGAATTCGGGCGAGTGCTCGCCCTGGCGCAGCAGGATCAGCACCAGGTAGTTCGCCCACGCCCGCGCAAGCACGCCGTGCACCAGCGCAGGGATCGGCCGGCCGTCGATCCGCTCGAGGATCTCGCGCGCCGCGCGCCGGCGGGCCTGTTCGAGCTTTTCCCGTCCCCGGGTGGACTCGGCCACGCGCTGCTCGGCCAGTTCGGCGCGCTTGCGGGTGAGTTCCTGGAATTCATGCAGGTCGGCCAGCAGGCGATCGAAGATGCCCAGGTCATCGTCGAACTCGTGCAGCAACTGGTCGACGATGCCCTTGACCTTGTCGTACAGGCGGCGGTCCTTGTCCGATTCGTCGGACCAGCCCTTGGCCACGTCCGCCAGGCCGTCGAGCAGCCGGCGGGCGGGGTGCTGGCGATGGGCGAACAGGCGGCGATCCAGAATGGCCGCCTTGAGGTAGGGGATCTGCAGTCGGGCCAGCAGCACCTGCATCTGCGGCGGCAGGTTGCGGTCTTCGAGAATGAACTCGAACAGCATGCCGACCAGGTCGATGGTGTCCTCGTCGATCGAGGATACCTGGTGCGGCCGCTCACCGCGCAGCGAGCCGATCTGGTTGAGCAGATGCTCCTTCAGGGCGGCGACCTCGTGCGCGAGATCCATCTCCGCGGCCGTTCCGGCCATCCCGCCCGGGCCGGCGCCGCCGCTGGCAGCGCTCGCCTCGCCTGCGGCGAATCCGTGGGTGGCCATCTGGCTCTGCAACACGCTCAGCGCGCCCAGCAACTCGTTGGCCGTGGGCAGCGTCTGTGGCGTGAGCCCGGCGCTGCCGCCCGCGTCGCCGCCGTTGCGGCGGGCCGTGAACAGGGCATGCAGCGTGTTGAGCAGGTTGCCGGCTTCTTCGGCCGAGCCCTCGCCCGTTGCCGTGGCCGTGCCGGCCCCGGCGGTGAGGCGGCTTGCCGGGGTTGCCGGCGCACTGCCTCGCGCCACCGCGTGACGCAACTGCGGCAGCACGCCCGCGCGCATCAGTTCGTTGTTGAGCTCCTGATAGAGCTCCTCCAGTCCGGACAGCACGTAGCGATCGAACAGCTTGTAGATGATCAGCTTCACGCGCATGTCGGCCGACAGCTCGCGCATCGCCTGGCGGAAGGTCTGGGTCAGCACCGCCGGTCCCACCGGGTTGCTGGCGTCGTCGACCGTGATGCCGCCGCAGATCACCGACAGGCGCTGGTTCAGCGCAAAGAGGTCGCGCGTGATGCGCGACTCGTTCTTGCTGATCATGCTGGTGATGGCGAGCGATTCCTCCAGCTCGTTCTCTCCGACCAGGCTCAGCTCGATGTTGCCCAGCGAGGTGGGCGCCGATTCGGCCGGACTCTGGCGGCGGTTCGCGGCAAATTCGCCGAGCTCGCGACTGAACTGCGCCAAGTAGGCACGTTCGACCGCCGGGCGGCGCTTGCGCACCTCGCGCATGCCGTCAAAGTAGTGCATCTGGGCCGCATTGTTTTCGGCTTTCTCGGCGAGATCGAACAGGGCGTCGTCCACATGCTCGAACATGTTGCCGAGCAGGGCCTGCAGCCGACGGCTGGCCATGTCGCGCACCGAGTGAACCAGGCCACCCAGGCGTTCGGGCGATTCCGGGCGGGCGTTGAGATTGACGATCTTGCTTGGTTCGATGGCGTCTTTCATCGCTGCCCCCCGAGGCGCGGCCCCTGGACATCAGCGGCCAGAGCGGCCGCACGGATACCGACAATAAGCTGAAATTCGCTGCCGTGCCATGCGCTGCACGGCAGTTTTGGCGTCAGGCGGCGGGCAGGTCGCCCAGCTGGAGCGTGCCGATGCCTTCTTCGGGCAGCATCACCGGGATGCCGTCTTCCACCCGGTAGATCACCTTGCCATCGACCGTGATCAGCGCCTCGTCGATGCGCCGGGTCACCCCGGTGCCGCCGACGGTCAGCAGGCCGCCCGCGCCGATGGCCTGGTTCAACGCCTCCAGTTCCGTCCGGGATGCCGGCCGCACCGGGGTCTTGCTGACGGGACAACAGAGGATGTCGAGCAGGCGCTTGTCCATGGGAGCAGGGTGTCGGTGCGGGGGAAAGCCCTTACAATAGCGGCTTTTGGAAGGCCCAGCCATGACGATAACTGCATTGCCCCCGCGCGTGGGCGTGGTCATGGGTTCCCGTTCGGACTGGGAGACCATGCAGCATGCCGCCGACCTGCTGGCCGAGCTGGGCGTGCCCCACGAAGTGCAGGTGGTTTCGGCCCATCGCACGCCGGATCTGCTCTTCCAGTACGCCGAGCAGGCGGTCGCGCGTGGCATTCAGGTGATCATTGCCGGCGCCGGCGGCGCGGCGCACCTGCCGGGCATGCTGGCGGCCAAGACGCGGCTGCCGGTGCTGGGCGTGCCGGTGCAGTCCAAGGCGCTCAACGGGATGGATTCGCTGCTTTCGATCGCGCAGATGCCGGCCGGCATTCCGGTGGGTACGCTGGCGATCGGCCGTGCCGGTGCGGTGAACGCCGCGCTGCTCGCCTGCGCCGTGCTGGCGCTGCACGATCCGGCGCTCGCTGCGGCGCTCGATACCTACCGCGAACGCCAGACCCGCAGCGTGCTCGACCAGCCGGACCCGCGCGCATGAGCGGGCGTCGTCAGCCGGTGCTGGGGATATTGGGCGGCGGGCAGCTGGCGCGCATGCTGGCCATCGCCGGCGCGCCGCTGGGCGTGCAGTCGCTGGTGGTCGATGGCTCCGCGGATGCCTGCGCCGGGCAAGTGGCGCCGCTGGTGGTGGCTGACTGGCACGATCAGCTAGCGCTGGCCGAATTCGCGTCCAAGGTCGACGTGGTGACCTTCGACTTCGAGAACGTGCCCGCGGACGCGGCCCGCTGGCTGGCCGAGCGCGTGGCGGTGTTCCCCAATCCGCAGGCGCTGGCGGTGGCGCAGGATCGCCTCGCCGAAAAAAACCTGTTTCGCGAGTGCGGTCTGGCCACGCCCGAGTTCGAGCCGGTCGATACCCGCGCAGACCTTGATCGCGCGCTCGCCGTGATCGGCGCGCCGGCGATCCTCAAGACGCGCAGGCTGGGTTACGACGGCAAGGGCCAGTTTCGGCTGCGCACGCTGGACGATGCCGATGCGGCCTGGGCCGAACTCGGGCCGCAGGCGGCGGCGCACGGCCTGATCCTGGAGGCCTTCGTGCCGTTCGAGCGCGAGTTGTCGGTGCTGGCCGTGCGCGGTCGCGACGGCGAGTTCCGCACCTGGCCGCTCACCCGCAACTGGCACACCGACGGCGTGCTCAGCCTGAGCCTGGCCCCGGCGCCGGACATCGACACGCTGCAGCCGCGGGCCACCGCGCTGGCCCGCACGCTGGCCGAGCGGCTGGACTACGTGGGTGTGTTCGCGCTGGAGCTGTTCGTGAAGGATGGTGAGCTGCTCGGCAACGAGATGGCGCCGCGCGTGCACAACTCCGGGCACTGGACCATCGAGGGCGCCCACACCAGCCAGTTCGAGAACCATGTGCGCGCCGTGCTCGGCATGCCGCTGGGCGACACCGGCGCGCGCGGCGCGTCGCTGATGTTCAACTGGATCGGCGAGCTGCCCGATCCCGCCGCGGTGCTGCGCACGGTCGACGGCCACTGGCACGACTACGGCAAGCAGGCGCGGCCGGGGCGCAAGGTGGGACACGCCACGGTGTGCGCCCCTGATGCGGCGACGCTGCTGGAACGGGCCGAGGCGCTGGCACAGGTGATCGGCTGGGAACAGCCCGTGGCCGCGGTGCGCGGAGCGTTTGCCGCCGGCTGATTTCGCCGGCCGGCCGTGCGTGCAAGAAAAAAGCGGAGCCGTTGCCGGCTCCGCTTCTTGTTTGCCCGATGGGCAGGGAGGTCAGGCCAGGTTCTTGGCCGCGAAGTCCCAGTTCACCAGGTTCCAGAACGCTTCCAGATACTTCGGACGGGCGTTGCGATAGTCGATGTAGTAGGCGTGTTCCCACACATCGGCGGTGAACAGCGGCTTGTCGCTACCGGTGATCGGCGTGGCGGCGTTGGAGGTGTTGACGATGCCCAGCGAGCCATCGGGACGCTGCACCAGCCAGGTCCAGCCGGAACCGAAGTTGCCGGCGGCCGACTTGGCGAACTCTTCCTTGAACTTCTCCACCGACCCGAACGCCTTGTTGATCGCGTCGGCCAGCTTGCCGGTCGGCTCGCCGCCGCCGTTGGGCTTCATCGAGTTCCAGTAGAAGGTGTGGTTCCACACCTGCGCGGCGTTGTTGAACATGCCGCCGGACGACTTCTTCACGATGTCTTCCAGCGCCGCGTTCTCGAACTCGGTGCCCTTGATCAGGTTGTTGAGATTGGTCACATAGGCCTGGTGGTGCTTGCCGTAGTGGTAGTCCAGCGTCTCGGCAGAGATGTGCGGCTCGAGGGCGTTCTTTTCATAGGGCAGGGCGGGCAATTCAATCGCCATGGCTTTGGCTCCTTGAGGTTGGCTGAGAGGGGAGTGACTGGACTCCGCGCCTGAGCGGCGCCGGAGTAGCGACTGATACACTAGCGGCTTGCTTGCATTGTAGTGATGAAATCACGACCTATGGACGTCAATGAACGAATCAAGGCCGTGCTCGCCGAGCACGCCATGGTGCTCTTCATGAAGGGGACGCCGCAGTTCCCCATGAGCGGCTTTTCCAGCCGCGCCGTGCTGGCGCTGCAGGCGGCCGGGGCTTCGTTCCATGCGGTAAACGTGCTCGCCGACCCGGAGATCCGCGCTGCTTTGCCGCACTACGCCAACTGGCCGACCTTTCCCCAGCTGTTCATCCATGGCGAGCTGATCGGCGGCTGCGACATCATTGAAGACCTGCACGCCGCCGGCGAGCTGGAGCGCATGGCCGCCGACGTGCTCGGAGCGCTGCACGGATGACCATGCCGCGAGTGAAAGAACGCGCGGCGGTGACAGCCGGTGCGCTGGCCGATCGCGTGGTGCTGGTGACCGGCGCCTGCGGCGGCCTGGGTACGGCCACGGCCAGGGCGGCGGCGCGCGCCGGCGCCACGGTGATCATCACGGGTCGACGCAAGCGCCAGCTGGAGCAGCTGTACGACGCCATGCTCAAGGAGCAGTTGCCCGAGCCGGTAATCCACCCGATCGACATCGAGACCGCCACGCCCGTGGATTACGAGGCGCTGGCCGATGCGATCGAGCGCGACCTTGGCCGGCTGGACGGCATCGTGCATGCCGCCGTGAGCTTTCCCGGCCTCACCCCGCTGGCGATGCACAAGCCCGACCAGTTCCTGCGCGCGATGCACGTCAACGTGTCGGCGCCGTTCGCACTGACCCAGGCCTGCATGCCGCTGCTGGCGAAGGCGCCGGACAGCGCGGTGGTGTTCGTGCTGGATGATCCGGAGCTGCTCTCGCGCGCACACTGGGGCGCCTACGGCGCGTCCAAGGCCGCGCTGGAGCGCATGGCCGAGATCCTGCACCAGGAAAACGATCGCGGCAGCCTGCGCGTGCAGTGCCTGCTGCCCGCACCCATGCGCACGGCGCTGCGCCGCGAGGCGTACTTCGGCGAGGATACGTTCCGCCATCCGCCGCCCGACGCCACCGCCGATGCGGTGGTCTACCTGCTCAGTCCGCAGGGTGCTGCCGCGCGCGGTGCGGTGCTGGATCTGCGCAAGGCCTGAGCGCTCGCCTTCGGCGCCCACGCGGGCGTTTCACCAAGACACTCGTCTTATCAGACACAGGGGTTGTATCCATGGAAGCGCAGATGACCACCATGTCGGCGGGAATCCTGCTGTTCCTGATCATGGATCCGCTGGGCAACATCCCGTTCTTCCTGAGCCTGCTCAAGGACGTGCCGCCGCGCCGTCGGCGCCTGGTGATGGTGCGCGAACTGCTGATTGCGCTGGGCGTGCTGCTGGTGTTTCTGCTGGGCGGGCAGGTGATCCTCAAGGCGCTGCAGCTGCGCCAGGAGTCGATCAGCATTGCCGGCGGCATCGTGCTGTTCCTGATCGGCATCCGCATGGTGTTTCCGCCGGCCGACGGCGGCGGCATCTTCGGCAAGCCCGGGGAGGGCGAGCCGTTCATCGTGCCGATGGCGATTCCCGGCGTGGCCGGCCCCTCGGCCATGGCGGCGCTGCTGCTGCTCACCAACACGCAGCCCGGCCGCACGGCCGACTGGGCGATCGCGCTGGTGCTGGCGTGGCTGGCGACTTCGCTGATCCTGCTCAGCTCGACGTACCTGTTCCGCTGGCTGGGCGAGAGCGTGCTCACCGCGCTGGAGCGGGTGATGGGCATGTTGCTGATCGCGCTCTCGGTGCAGATGTTTCTCGGCGGCGTGGCGGCTTACCTGCACCTGACTGTCTGACATCGCGCCGCCGTCCGGCTGGTCGAGCGGCTGTCATAATTGCGCGCCAGCATGCAGGCAGTCCAAGGAGACGGTCATGCTCAGCATCGATAAAAGCCTCATGGAACGCCTGCCCTGGCTCGCCCAGCACCCGCGCATCCGCCGACCGGTGGCCGGCATGCTGGGGCGACTCGCCGACGAGGCGGGCTTCAATCGCGTGCTCACCGCGGTGGGCGACGTCGAGGGCCTGGCCTTCGTCGATCGCACGCTGGACGAACTGGGCGCCAGCTACCGGATCAATCCGGTGGAACGCGAAAACATCCCGGTCGACGGCCCGGTGCTGATCGTGGCCAATCACCCGCTCGGCATGCTCGATGCGCTGGCGCTGCTGCAGCTGGTCGGCTCGGTGCGGCCGGACGTGCGCATCCTGGGCAACGACTGGCTGGCGCTGGTGGAGCCGCTGCGTCCGCTGCTGCTGCCGGTGGACGTGTTCGGCAAAGGCGCGGCGTCGAAGCTGCGCAACATCTATCGCGCGCTGGAAAACGGCGAGGCGCTGATCGTGTTCCCGGCCGGCGAGGTGTCGCGGCTGGGAGCGGGCGGGCTGCGCGACGGCGCCTGGTCGGACGGCTTTGCGCGGCTGGCCCTGCGGAGCAAGGCGCCGGTGCTGCCGATCCACGTGGCGGCCCGCAATTCGGCGATGTTCTACGGCCTGTCCATGTTCGCCAAGCCGCTCTCCACTGCCATGCTGCCGCGCGAAGCGGTGACCCCGGCCCGCCAGCAGCGCATCGGCTTCAGCGTGGGCGCGCTGGTGAGTGCCGAGGAACTGGAGCAGCGCAGCGGCGGCGATGCGGCGCAGGCGGCGCGGCTGATGCGTCGTCATGTCTATCGCGTCGGTCGCCACCGCGGCCTGATCTTCGGCGGCCAGGCACCGCTCGCCCACCCGGAGCCGGCCGATCGCGTGGTGGCTGCGCTGGCGTCCGAGGCACAGAAGCTGGCTGATCTGGCCGATGGCAAGCAGGTGCTCTTGCTGCACGGCTCGGCGGACAGCGCCGTGCTGCGCGAGATCGGCCGACTGCGCGAGCTGACCTTCCGCAAGGTCGGCGAAGGCACCGGCGCGCGCCGCGATCTGGACGTCTACGATGCCTACTACGAACACCTTGTCTTGTGGGACCCCAAGGCGCTGCGCATCGTCGGTTCCTACCGCTTCGGCCACGGTGGCCGGATCATCGGCGAACGCGGCATGGCGGCGTTGTATACCTCCAGCCTGTTCAACTATTCGCCGGCGCTGGAGTCGCGGCTGGCGCAGGGGCTGGAGCTGGGCCGCAGTTTCATCGCGCCGGCGTACTGGAAATCCCGCGCGCTGGACCAGCTGTGGCAGGGCATCGGCCTGTACCTGCAGCGGCATCCGGAACTGCGCTACCTGTTCGGTCCGGTAAGCATGTCGGTGAACCTGCCGCGCGAGGCGCGCGAGTGGATCGCCGCCGCGCACCAGCACTACTTCGGCAAGCCGGGCCTCGCATCGGCGCGGCAGCCGTTCGTGGTCTCCCCCGATGTCGTGAGCATGGTGCGTGAGGCGCTGGCGGGGCTCGAACCGGCCGCGGGGCTGGGCAAGCTCAAGCACCATCTGGATGCGCTGGGCGTCAGCCTGCCGGTGCTGTATCGCCAGTATGTCGACCTGGTGGAGCCGCAGGGGGTGCAGTTTCTCGACTTTGGCGAAGATCCCGGGTTCTCGGGCTGCGTCGATGGTCTGGTCCTGCTGGATCTGGCCAGTCTCAAGCCCGCCAAGCGGGCGCGTTACCTGGGCAGAAGCTGATCGTCGGGGCGGCTTTGTCAGCCTCGAAACCGGTCGAATCGCTGCACCGGTGGCGTCGTGACCGTGCAGTGAATTTGTTACAAATTTGTCATACACTATCGTTAAAGTCGGCTTAACAATTGGTTGGCAGGTGGGGTGGCCCCGCCGCAACTCGTGTCTCCGACACCCGCATCACCAAACCGGGGAAGAGCACCGTCGTCACCAAGCCTGGCCAATGCCGGGCGAAGGGACGTTGTCGCTTTTGCACTCACCAGATTTCCGTTGCCAAAGGGTCGATACCGAATGAACAGTCGAATCCGCTCCAAAGTCCTGCCGTTTGCCATCGCGAGCCTGCTTGCGACTGCTCCGGCATTTGCCCAGAACGTGACCTCGTCGGCCGTCACCGGCCGCGTGCTCGATGCCAATGGCCAGCCGGTGGCCGGCGCCACGGTGCAGATCGTGCATGAGCCGTCGGGTACCACCAAGGTGGTGACCACCGACAGCGATGGTCGCTACACCGCGCAGGGACTTCGCGTGGGTGGTCCGTTCGACATCACCGCCTCGAAAGAAGGCGTGTCCAGCGCCGAGAAAGACAACGTCTATCTGCAGCTGGGCCAGACCTCCTCGATCAACCTGCAGGTGGCTACCTCGGAGCAGGCAAAGGAACTTGGCACGGTGACCGTGTCGGCCTCCGCCCTGGCGCAGACCTTCACGCCGGACAACAAGGGCCTGTCGACCAACGTGTCGGGCCGCCAGCTTGAGGCCACCCCGCAGGGCAACCGCTCGATCGACGACATTGCGCGCCTCGACCCGCGCATCAACGTCACCGACCAGGGTGACGGCTCGATCTCGATGGCCGGTCTGCCGAACCGCTACAACAACATCAGCGTCGACGGCATCGCGCAGGGCGACCCGTTCGGCCTGAATGCCAACGGCCTGCCGTATCAGGGCTCGCCGATCTCGGTCGATACGATTGCCGAGTACAACATTTCCACCGCCAACTTCGACGTGGCCTCGGACACCGTCGGCGCCGACATCAATGCGGTGACCAAGTCCGGTACCAACGAATTCCACGGCTCCGTCTATTACGCCTATCGCAACGCCAACAAGATGGTGGGCGATGCGGGCTGGCTGGAGAGCGACGCGCCGGGCTACAAGTACACCGGCTACAAGCGTGACTGGACCGGCGGCATCACGCTGGGTGGTCCGATCATCAAGGACAAGCTGTTCTTCTTCGTGTCCGCCGAGCAGGAAAAGACCGACGGCATCGGTGCCGACTCGGCCAACGGCCTTGATCCGTCGCTGGGCAGCGGCGCATCGACCTCCAACAAGATCTCCCCGGGGGATCTGCAGCAGGTGATCGACACGGCCAAGGCGCTCGGCCTTCAGCCGGGCACCTTCGGCGCCGGCAGCACCACGCTGGAAGACAAGCGCTACCTGGCCAAGCTGGACTGGAACATCTCCAACAACCACCGCGCCAGCCTGACCTACCAGTACACCAAGGAAACCCAGCCGATCGTGCAGGGCAACAGCTCGGACCAGATCGGTCTGAGCAGCTACTGGTACACCAAGGACAGCCTGACCAAAAACACCGCGATCCAGTTCTATGACGACTGGACCGAGAACTTCTCCACCGAGGCGAAGGTCAGCTACCAGTCGTTCGAGCAGCTCGCCGGCAACGCGATCAACCAGCCGCAGGTGAAGGTGTACCTGTCGAACAACAATCGCGGCCCTTCGGTGAACCTGGGCGAAGACCAGTACCGTCACGAGAACGCGATCAGCACCAAGAAGTGGACCGCGTTCCTGGCTGGCACGCTGTACCTGGGCGACCACACCATCAAGGGTGGTATCGAGTACCAGCGCGACAAGATCTACAACCTGTTCGGCCGCACCGAGCACGGCAACTACACGTTCTACGGCCTGGACAACTTCGCCAACGCCCAGTACGACTCGTACTTCCTGTATCAGCCGTCGGCCGGCTACACGCTCAACGACGTGGCGGCCAACTGGGTCTACAGCCAGTACAGCCCGTTCCTGCAGGACACCTGGCAGGTCAGCAACGCCCTGTCCGTCACCTACGGCGTGCGCGTGGACATTCCGCATGCGGACAGCGCCCCGGTGTACAACGCCCAGTTCGAGGACGCGTTCGGTTACCCGAACAACACCAAGCTCGGTGCCAAGAACAAGGTGGTCGAGCCGCGCCTGGCGTTCAACTACAGCTTCGATACCGAGCGCATGACGCAGCTGCGCGGTGGCTTCGGTCTGTTCCAGACCTTCCCGCCGACCGTGTGGATGACCAACCCGTACCAGAACAACGGCCTGACGGTCACCAGCTACTCCTCGTTCGATCCGGCCGACGCCTCGTTCAGCCCCGACCCGTACGCGCAGAACATCCCCACCGGCGCGCAGAACCCGCCGGCGGGCGTGGTCGACACGATCGATCCGAACTTCAAGCTGCCGACCGTGTGGAAGGCCACGCTGGCGTTCGATCGCGAGCTGCCGTGGTGGGGCATGATCGGCTCGGTCGAACTGCAGCACATCAAGGCGCGCAACGGCATCTTCTACCAGGCGATCAACATCGGCGCGCCGACCGGCTACCTGCCTGACGGTCGCGAGCAGTACTGGAAGACCCCGGGGCAGCGTCCGAGCAGCCGCGATGCCGCTGCCAATCGCAACCGCGCTTTCTCGCAGGACTCCACGCTGCTGACCAACACCAGCAAGGGCAAGTCCGACAGCCTGACGCTGGCCCTGTCCAAGCCGTTCTCCGACGAATGGTTCGGCAACCTGAGCCTCACCCTCAACCACGCCACCGAAGTGAATCCGGGCAACAGCTCGCAGGCGTCGTCGGGTTACAAGTACGTGGTTCGCCAGAACGTCAACGAGGAAGTGGCCGGTATTGCCGACCGCAACATTGCCAAGACCATCAAGGCATCGCTGACCTGGCAGCACGCGTTCTTCGGCAACTACAAGACCTCGGTCTCGGCGTTCTACTCCGGCCGCAGCGGCAACCCGTACAGCTGGATCTTCTCCGGCGATGTCAACGGCGACGGCATCAGCTACGAGGATCCGGCCTACATCCCCACCGTGAACGATCCGCTGGTCAGCTACGGCACGACCGATCCGACGGTGGTCCAGCAGTTCCAGGACTACATCTCCAGCAACGATTACCTCAACAGCCACCGCGGTCAGATTGCCAACCGCAACGGCGCCAACTCGCCGTGGATCAACCAGCTGGACATGAGCTTCTCGCAGGAAATCCCGGGGCTCTTCAAGGGCAGCAAGGGCCTCGTGCGCCTGGACGTGTACAACTTCCTCAATCTGCTGGACAAGAACTGGGGGCAGACCACGTACACGCAGTACGGCACCCGCACCCTCGCCGGCTACGACGGCGTGAATGCGGACGGCCAGTACATTTACTACCTGCCGACCGACAAGAACGGCAATTACCAGCCGCAGCAGCTGATCCAGTACGACGCGGGTTCCAACCCGACCCGCGTGGTGTCGCGCTGGTCGGCCATGCTGAC
>DASUJJ010000133.1:0-2275 GCA_036279335.1 Dyella sp. | reverse complement strand
GCCGCGCTCGCGAAAGGCGCCAGCACCAGCGCCAGGATCAGGGCCGCGGCCAGCCACAAGAGCGGGGCGAGGTACGGCAAACCGGATTGCGCCGCCGCCACGGCGCCCGCGGCGAAGATCACCACCGGTACCGCCAAAGGCAGCAGCATCAAGGCCAACAGTATAGCCGAGCGGCGCGTGCCGGCGGTCAAGGCCGACAGGATCGCGCCCAGCAGCGCGAGCAGCGGGGTGGCCAGCAGCAGCGCGATGATGAGCACCGGCAGCACCTGCGCGGGCAGGCGCAACAGCACGGCCAGCAACGGCATCACGATGATCAGGGGCAGGGTTGTCGTGGCCCAGTACGCCAGCACGCGCACCAGCACCAGCAGGGGCAGAGGCTGCGGCGCCAACAGCATCTGCTCCAGCGAGCCGTCTTCCAGGTCACCGCGAAACAGCGATTCCAGACTGGGCAGCATCGCCAGCAGCACCGTGACCAGCAGCACGCCGCCGCTGATGCGCGCCAGCAGCGCGTCTTCGGGGCCCAGCGCGAACGGGAACAGGCTTACCACGATCAGCGCATAAAGCACCGGAAACAGCGCGTCGGCGCGCCGCCGCCAGGCCAGCAGCAACTCGCGCCGCAACAGCGCTCGGATCGCCGCGAACGTGCCGGGGGCGCGCGTCATTTCCTGAGATTGCACGAGGCTGGCCGTGTTCATGCGACGAGCTCCAGCCGCACGTGCCGCACGTGCGGATCGGCGAAACGCACCGCGCCGTGGCTGGTCAGCAGCGCGGCGCCGCCGCGCGCGCAGTGTGCGGCAACCAGCGCGTTGACCATCTCGATGCCGCGCCGGTCCAGGTTCGCGTAGGGTTCGTCCAGCAGCCACAATTCGCCCGGCAGCAGGGCGAGCCGCGCCAGCGCCGCGCGTTTCTTCTGACCGGCCGAGAGCATGCGCAGCGGCGTATCGGCGTAGATCGCCAGGTCCACCTGCTCGAGCGCAGATGGGACGTCGGCGTCTTCGCGCGTGCCGTACAGGCCGGAAAGAAAGTTCAGGTTCTCGCACGGCGAAAGATCGTGTTTCATGCCGGATTGATGGCCGAGAAACACCATCCGGCCGCGCAGTGCGCCATGATCCAGCCGCCGGCCATCCAGATGGATTTCTCCCGCGCTGCCCGGCAGCAGGCCCGCCAGCACGCGCAACAGCGTGGTCTTGCCGGAGCCGTTGTCGCCCTCGACCAGCAGCGTCTCGCCGTGGTCGAGCGCAAAGTCCAGCGGGCCGAACACGGGCTCGTCATTGCGCGCGAAGGCGAGGCCTTGCACGGCGAGGATGGGGTCGGCGCTGGTGGTCAGGGGGGTCGGCATGGCGTGAGTCGAGCAGCCGCGCATTGTCCCAGCCGCCGCGCTGGGTTGTCCATGATGGGCTTGGCAGGAGCGCGCCTGCGCGCGAGGAAGACGGCGCTTCGCGCCGGTCGCCGGCACGCCGGCTCCTACAAAAGCGCGTGCAGCTCGGCTTCGCCGTGACCGACGCCGCGCACGATCGCCGCTTGCTCGAAGCGACGTGCCAGCGCATCCAGCGTGGCGAAATCCAGTCCGGTGACGAACAGGCTGGGTTCGCGCCACTTTTTCTTTCCGGTGCCAACCCCGACGCCGGCGCGCATCATGGCCCCGCGTTTGCGCAGGGTCCTCAGCAGCTCACGTTGACGTGTGCGGTTGAGGGCGCGGGATGCCTGCCGGGCAAACGGATTCCACGCGGTGATGAAACCCCATGGCGTGCGTCTATTTTTCACACAGGCGTGAAGCGCGCGCGGCAGCGGCTCGCCGATGCGAATCGCCGCGCAGCCGCCTTGGGGCAGGCGCACGCGGTATTCGGTGGCCTTGAACTCGCGCTCCGTGTCGGGCGGGATCGGCATCGCTCAAAGCGGCAGCGGCGGCAATTCGGCGCGTACCCGCTCGACCGCCGCATCCAGATCCAGCTCTTCGATCCGCGACTTGCCGGCCAGCAGCGCTTCGAGCAACGCATCCTGTTCGCGCCCACGTTGCAGGCAATACGCGTAGGGCAGGTGGGTGAAGCTGACCATGCGATAACGCGACATGAAATGCACAGGCAGACGTGCGGTCAGGGCGGCGGTGACTTCGCGTTTCAGCAGATAGTGCGGATCGGCCACGCCGTCGCGCATCTCGATGTAGTTTTCCAGCGCCATCGCGGCGATCGCATCCGCATTCGGCTTGCGTTGCTGCTGGAAGCGTGCGAACACCGCGGCCGGATCATCCGGGTTCGCTTCCAACAAGGTTGCCAGT
>DASUJJ010000132.1:0-7251 GCA_036279335.1 Dyella sp. | reverse complement strand
TCAACCGCTCGGATTCGGTGTCCAGCGCGCTGGTGGCCTCGTCCAGCACCAGGATCGGCGCGTTCTTGAGAATCGCCCGGGCGATGGCGATGCGCTGGCGCTGGCCGCCGGAGAGCATGCCGCCCCCCTGCCCGATCGGGCTGTGCAACCCCTTGGGCATGCGGCTGATGAATTCCATCGCATTGGCCGCCGTGGCGGCCGCTTCGATGTCCGCGTCGCTCGCACCGGCCAGCTCGCCATAGGCGATGTTCTCGGCCACGGTGCCGTCGAACAGCACCACGCTCTGGCCGACCCAGGCAATCTGCCGGCGCAGGGAACCCAGCGTGTAGGCGAGATAGTCCTGACCGTCCAGCACGATGCGGCCGCTGCTCGGCTCGTAGAAGCGCGGCAGCAGGCTGACCAGGGTGCTTTTGCCGCTGCCGGAACGGCCAACCAGCGCCGTCACGGTGCCTGGAGCGCAGTGCAGCTCGACGCCGCGCAGGGCCTCGGACTCACTGCGCGGGTACTGCAGGCGCACGTTGTCGAAGACCAGGTCGCCGCGGGTGCGGGCGAGCTCCAGCGTGCCCTCGTCGCGCTCGGGCGCCTCATCGATGACCTCGAACAGATCCTCGGCGGCAGAGACGCCGCGCTGGATGTTTGCCTGCACGTTCGCCAGCCGCTTGAGCGAGGGCATCATCGCGCCCATCGCGGTGAGCACGGCAATGAACACGCCCGAGGAGATCTTGTCGATCTGCCCCGCACGGGTACCGAGATAGACCAGTACGGCCAGCGCGAAGGCAGCCACGGTCTGGATCGCCGTGCTGGACATCGCGCTGGTGGCGGCGATCTTCAGGTTGAGGCGGCGCGTGCGCTGGGTGACTTCGTCGAAGCGCTGCGCCTCGTGCGGCTGGCCGCCGTAGATGCGCACCTCGCGATGTGCCCCCACCGACTCCTCCACCGTGCCGGTAACCGAGCCCATCGAACCCTGGATGCGCCGGCTGATCGCGCGATAGCGCTTGCTCACGATGCTGGCGATCAGCACCACCAGTGGGATCATCACCAGCAGCGCGGAGGTGAGGTAGGCGCTGGTGCTGATCATCACGTAGAACATGCCGATCACCGTGACGCCCTCGGTCACGGCGATCTTCACCGCATCGGTCGAGGCCGACGCCACCTGCTCGGAGGTGTAGGTGATGCGCGAGATCTGCTGGCCGGACGGCTCGGCGCCAAAGAACCGGGCGGGCAGGCGCAGATAGGCGGCAAACACGTCACGCTGGATCGTCTGCACCACGCTGCGACCGATGTAGGCGATGCCATAACTGCTGACGAAGGTGCCGATGCCGCGCACGGCGAAGATCGCCATGATCCAGATCGGCATCCAGAAGATCAGGTACGGATCCTTGTTCGCAAATAGCTGGTCGAACATCGGCTGCAGCAGCTTGGTGAACACCGCCAGCGCACCGCCATCGACCGCCATGCCCACCAGCGCCAGTGCGCCGATACCCCAGTGTTGCCGGGTGTAACCGAGCAGGCGCCCGTAGATGCGTCGGGTCTGGGTATCCCACAGGGCCGGCTTCTTGCCGCTGCTCAATGCGCCGACTCCCGGGTCGGCGTGGTCGCGATCGACAATTTGCTGAAGCCCAGCTGGCCCAGTGCGTCCATCGCGGTGACGACGTACTGATGCGGGGTCATCGCGTCGGCACGGATCACCACCTGGCCATCGCGGCGATCGCCGGCATTCTGCGCAAGCATGCGCTTGAGCGGCTCGATGCCCTCGCCCATCACCTCGTCGCTGCCCACGTAGAAGCGCCCGTCGCGGTCGATCATCACGGTGAGCAGCGGCGTTTGCGCATCGCGATTCTCTGCACTGGCCTTGGGCAGGGTCACCTGCATGCGCGAGTGCTGCACGAACGTGGTGGTGAGCACGAAGAACATCAGCAGGGTCAGCAGCACGTCGATCAACGGGATCACGTTGATCTCGAAGTCATCGCGGCGACGCTCCGAACCGATACGCATCGCCGCTTACCCCGCCGCCGGTGCGCGCCGCGGACGCGGCGCCGAGGCAGGCGGCGCCGCGAGCGTGAGGTCGTCGAGCAAGGCGATCGCCTCTTTCTCCATCTCCACGCAGTACCCGGTGACGCGCGAGCGGAAGTAGCGGTGCAGCACATAGGCGGGAATCGCCACCACCAGGCCGCTTGCCGTGCAGATCAGCGCCTCGCCGATGCCGCCGGCCATCTTCATGGGATCGCCCACGCCGCCGCGCATCACGTCGAGAAACATGCGGATCAGGCCGATCACGGTGCCGAACAGGCCGAGCAGCGGACCGATCAGCGCGATCGTGCCGAGCGTGTTGAGGTAGCGCTCCATCCGGTGCGCCACGTGCCGGCCGGTGTCTTCCAGCCGCTCCTTGATGATCTCGCGCGAGCGATCGCGCACGGCCAGCGCCGAGGCCAGCAATTCGCCCAGCGGCGAACCGCCCGCCAGGGCCTCGAGATGCTGCGGATCGAGCTTGCCGCTGCGGGCCCATTCGCGCACTTCATTGCCCAGCCCAGGCGGCAGCACCGAGGCCCGGCGCAGCGACCAGAAGCGCTCCAGCACGATCGCCAGCGCGATCGCCGAACAAAAAAGAATGGGCGCCATGGCCCAACCGCCCGCCATCAGGATTTCCAGCACGACAACTCCCGCACGATGCAGCCAAGAACGAAGCCCGGATCATACCAGTCCACCATGGCGGTTCCGTGGGCTGCGTCCGACTGCGGATGATCGACCCGGCCAGCCTATTTCTCCCGCCAGTAGCGGCGCTGGCGGTGCCGCTCTTCCGCGGTGACCGAAGGCGCGCCGCGGGCAGGAAAATCCAGCCGGATCGCTCCCGCGCTCGCGGTGTTCAGCAGCGGCACACCGGCCGCGTCGTAGCGCGCCACGACGTCTGGATGCGGATGGCCGAACCGGTTGTGCCAGCCGGCCGAGACCAGCCCCATCGCCGGATGCAGCGCCTGCAGGAATGCCTCGGAGGACGAGGTCTTGCTGCCGTGGTGCGGCACGCTCAGCACCAGCGGTTGGCCGGTCGGGACGGCAGCGGCGACGGTGGATTCGACGCGCCGGGTAATGTCCCCGGTCAGCAGCAGCCGGCCCGCCCCGCCGTCCACCAGCAACACGCACGAGCGGTCGTTGCCTTCGCGCTCGCCGCCGTGCGGGCCGAGCATGCGGAACATCACGCCGTCCCACGTCCACGCCTGGCCGGCGACGCAGCGGTCCATTCGTACCGGCAGCTGCTTCGGTTCACCGCTGAGCCGCAGGGGCGGCGCATAGGCGGCCAGCACCGCTTCGGCGCCGCCGGCGTGATCGTTGTCGGCATGGCTGATCACCAGCGCATCGAGACGGCGCACACCGAGCGCATGCAGCGAGGGCACCACCGCCGCGGCGCCCACATCGAAACCCGAGGGGTATCGCGCGCCCGCGTCGTACAGCAGCGCATGGTGCCGCGTGCGCACCACCACGGAGAGCCCCTGCCCGACGTCAAGCATCCAGACTCGAAAAGCAGACGCCGCGATCGGCGCCTGCATCGGCCACAAGAGCGGCAGGAACAGGCACCCACCCAGCCAGCGCGACGGCGTACCGCGCGGCGCCAGCAGCCACAGCGCACCAACCGACGCCAGCAGCAGCGCCCACGGCGACACGGCCGGCAGATACCATGACGCTCCCGGCCATTGCGCCAACCACGCCAGCACGCGCCACAGCTGATGGGCCACCGCGCTGGCCAGCCACAGCGGCGCCACGGCCAACGGCGGGCACGCCAGCATCAGCAGCACAGCGCACAGCGCCAGCGGCACCAGCACGAAACTCACCACCGGCACCGCCAGCAGGTTCGACAGCGCGCCCAGCAGCGACGCCTGGCCGAAGAACCACAGCGTGAGCGGAAGCAGCGCAATCGTCATCACCCACTGACCGGCCGTAAGGTCGCGCAGGAACCCGGCCAATCCCCGCCGCGGCGAGCCCAGGCACAGCATCAGGAAAGCCACACCCACGAAGGACAGCCAGAACCCCGCCGACAGCACCGCCAGCGGATTGACCAGCAGCATGGCGAGCATCGCCAACGCCAGCCCCTGCGCCGCGCTGACGTAGCGCCGCCCGCCGCGCGCCACCACCACCACGGCGATCATCAGCAGCGTGCGCAGCGTGGGCAGACCCATGCCGGCCAGCGCCCCGTAAGCCGACGCCGCCGTCAGTGCCGCCAGCGCCTGCGCCTGGAGACGCGGCCGGCGCAGCGCCAGCGCGGGCCACAGCGCATAGATCAGGCTTGCCAGCCCGACGCCGAAGGCGGCCGCGACACCCACGTGAAACCCGGAAATCGCCAGCAGATGCGAGACGCCGTTGGCCCGCGCCACCGACCAGTCATCCGCCGACAGTCCGCGCACATCACCCACGGCAAGCGCGCGCAGCAGGGCGGCATCGTGCGTATCGCTGACGCGCCGGCTGATCCCGTCCGCCAACATGCTACGCAGGCGATCGACGCAGTGACCTGCGGCGAGCCGATGGTTGGCTGTGCTTTTCCGCACGTAGCCGTTGGCCACGATGCCGCGCTCCAGCGCACTGCGCTCGCTGTCCGCGCCGCCGGGATTGATCATGCCGCGTGGGCGTTTCAGGCGCAGCCGCAGTTGCCAACTCTCGCAGGGGCCTACCGGCGGCGGCTGGTCATACCACGCCAGCCGGACCCGCCCCCGCAGCGCCACCGGCTGGCCGTCCAGCGTTGCCGTATGCACGGCCAGCGTGAAGCGGGTACCGTCCGGACGAGGATCGGGCAGGTCGATCACGCGCCCATGGACAATCAGGTCCTGCCCTTCGAGCGTCGGCGGCAGTCGCTCCTGCATCCCCCACACGCCGTGCAGCATCGCCCAGCCCAGCCCGAACGCGACCCATCCCAGTACGCGCCAACGGCGTGAGCGCCAGGCCAGCACGGCTGCCGTCGCAGCGGCAGTCGCGGCAGCGGCGAGCCACGGTCCCTGCGGCAACACGGGGCAGCACTGCACCGCCAGCACACCCAGCAGCAGCGCCACGCTGGCAGGAATCACTCCGCTCAGATTGCCCTGCCGTGGCGACATCGCCGCGCCTGTCGTTGGAAGCCGGAGGCTAGGCTAGCGGCGGCATCGCGACCCGATCAGCACACCCACGTAGGCGCTTGCCGCCGCTCGGTGCCGGCCGAAGGACCTACATCTCGCGCAGCAAGACTTCGGCATCGGTGCGTGGCTGCTCGGTCAGCACGCCGTTGTGCAGCACCAGGGTGCGATCCATGCGCGCGGCCAGGCGGGTGTCGTGGGTGACCAGGATGAAGCTGGTGCCGATTTCACGATTGAGTTCCAGCATCAGCGCGTAGACCTGCGCCGCGTTGGTCTCGTCGAGGTTGCCGGTGGGCTCGTCGCCCAGCACGCAGGCCGGTCGGGTCACCAGCGCGCGCGCCACCGCGCAGCGCTGGCGCTCGCCGCCGGAGAGCTCCGACGGCTTGTGCCGCAGGCGGGCAGCCAGGCCGACCCGACCAAGCAGTTCGCTCGCCTCGCGCTGCGCCTGGGCAATCGCCACTCCGCGGATCAGCAGCGGCATGCACACGTTTTCCAGCGCGGTGAACTCGGGCAGCAGATGGTGGAACTGGTAGATGAAGCCCAGCGAGCGGTTGCGCACGCGGCCACGCTCGGCGTCGGAGAGTGAGGACAGCAGGCGTCCCTCCACCTCCACTTCACCGGCAGTGAGCGTGTCCAGGCCGCCGAGGATGTGCATCAGCGTGCTCTTGCCCGAGCCGGACGCGCCCACGATCGCCGCCGTCTGACCGCGCCTGAGCTCGAAGCTCACGTCGGTGAGCACGTCGGTGTGCAGGTCGCCCTCGCGGTAGCTCTTGGCGATGTGGCTGGCGCGCAGCACCACGTCATTGCTTGCGTTCATCGGCTTACTCATAGCGCAGCGCCTGCGCCGGCTGGGTGCGCGAGGCGCGCCACGCGGGATACACGGTCGCCAGCAGGGCGAACAGGAAAGTCACCAGCGCCACCCAGCCGACGTCGGCCGCCACCAGCTTGCTGGGCACGTTGGAGATGTAATACACGTCCGGCGACAGGAACTGCACGTGGAACACATCCTGGATCCAGTCGACGATCGCCGGCAGCTTCCATGACAGCAGCGAGCCCAGGCCCACGCCGAAGCCGATGCCGACGAATCCCACCAGCAGCCCCTGCACCATGAACATGCCCATGATGCTGCGCGGCGTGGCGCCAAGCGTGCGCAGGATGGCGATGTCGGCCTGCTTGTCGGTCACCAGCATCATCAGCATCGAGATCAGGTTGATCACCGCCACCAGGATGATCAGCGAGAGGATGATGAACATCACCTTCTTCTCCATCGAAATGGCGGAAAAGAAGTTGCTGTTCTCCTGCATCCAGGTGCGCACGCTGTAGAGCTGGCCGAGTTCGTTGCCAAGCTGGCGCGCCACCGAGCCCGCATTCCACAGGTCATCCAGCCGCAGCCGGATGCCGGTGGGGCCGGACAGGCTGGCCAGTTTTTCCGCATCGGTCATGTTGATCAGCACCAGCCCGGCGTCGTACTGCTGCATGCCCAGCTCGAAAATGCCCGTCACCCGGAAGCCGCGGATGCGCGGCACCGAACCCATCGGCGTGGCGCGCAGCTGCGGCACGTACATGGTGACGTGATCGCCCACGGTGACCCCCAGCGTCATCGCCAGCTCCTTGCCGAGCACGATGTTCCAGTCGCCGGGCGTGAGCGAGTCGAACCGGCCCTGCACCATGTGCTTGTCGATGTCTGACGTCTTGGGCTCGAGCGCAGGCTCGATGCCGCGGACGATGGCCCCGTTGGAGCCATAGCTGCCCTGCAGGAAGGCTTGGATTTCCACGTACGGCGCGGCGCCCTTCACGTGCGGATTGCGCTGGGCAAACGCCACCGTGCTCGGCCAATCGTGAATGCTCTCGCCCACCCCGGAAATCGTGGCGTGCGACACCGCACCGAGGATGCGCGTGCGCAGCTCGTTGTCGAAGCCGTTCATCACCGACATCACGGTGATCAGCGCCATCACGCTGATGCAGATGCAGATGATCGACACGGTGGAGATGAAGGAGATGAACTGGTTGCGGCGCTTGGCGCGCGTGTAGCGCAGGCCGATGAAGAGTTCGAGCGGTCGGAACATGGCAACCTGATCTGTAAGGAGCCGGCGCAACGGCCAGCGGAACATCGCGGGCGCTTCAGGCCCCGGATGCCGGAGCCCTGCTCGCTCGGGCT
>DASUJJ010000131.1:0-4786 GCA_036279335.1 Dyella sp. | reverse complement strand
GGAGATCGCCCAGCTCGCCGCCTGGCTGCGCCGCACCCAGACCGACCAGCCGGCCTGGGCCGATCTGCCCGCCAAGGTCGCCGCGCTGCGCGCGCCGGTCGACAGCGCCGCCAGCAGCAAGCACTGAACCCTCTCCTTCATCACGCAATTTCAGCGGAGCCTCGATCCATGAGCCAGTTCCAACTCAACGGGCAAGCGGTCACGGTGGACGTCGATGACGACACCCCCCTGCTGTGGGCCATCCGCGATACGCTCAAGCTCAAGGGCACCAAGTTCGGCTGCGGCATCGGCATGTGCGGCGCCTGCACGGTGCACTTGAACGGCCGCGCCATCCGCTCGTGCGTGACGCCGGTGCGCGCCGCCTACGGCCAGACCGTCACCACCATCGAAGGGCTTTCGCCCAGCGGCGACCACCCGCTGCAGAAAGCGTGGATCGCCACCCAGGCACCGCAGTGCGGCTACTGCCAGAGCGGGCAGATCATGCAGGCGGCCACGCTGCTGCGCGATTTCCCCAACCCCACCGACGCCGACATCGACCAGGTGATGGGCGGCAACCTCTGCCGCTGCATGGCCTACCCGCGCATCCGCGAGGCGATCAAGCAGGCCGCCGCCGAGATCCAGGGAGCGAGCCATGAATAAGTTCACCCGCCGCGCCCCCAACGCCGGCACGCTCGACTCGCCGTCGCGCCGCAGCTTTCTGATCGGCGCCGCTGCCGCCGGTGGCGGCTTGATGATGGCGTTCGCCCACGCCTCGGTGCTGCTGCCGGGGCAGTCCACCGCACAGGCGCTGGCCAGCGGCGGCTACGACCCCAACCTGTGGGTGCACATCGCGCCGGACGGCACCATCACGGTGAACGTGATCCGCGCCGAAATGGGCCAGCACGTGGGCACCGCGCTAGCGCGCATCCTCGCCGACGAGCTGGAGGCGGACTGGTCGCAGGTGCGCGTCAAACACGTCGACAGCGATCCGAAGTGGGGCACCATGGTCACTGGCGGCAGCTGGTCGGTGTGGCAGAGCTTTCCGCTGCTGAGCCAGGCCGGTGCCGCCGCCCGCACCGCGATGATCGAGGAAGGCGCGCGCATGCTCGGCGCCAAGCCCGCCGCCTGCACCGCGCGCGACAGCGCCGTGCACGCGGGCAGCCGCTCGGTGAGCTATGCGCAGATCGTGCAGGCCGGCAAGCTTGCACGCACGTTCTCCGCCGACGAACTCAAGGCGATGCCGATCAAGCCCGCGTCGGAACGGCGCCTGGTAGGCATGCCGACACAGGCCGTGGACATCCCCGGCAAGACCAACGGCAGCGCTGTGTACGGCATCGACGCCGAGGTCCCGGGCATGATCTACGGCGCGCCCAAGATCCCGCCCACCCGCAATGGCTCCAGGGTCGTCTCGGTCGACGACAGCGACGCCAAAACGGTGAAGGGCTACCAGCGCTCGATCACGCTGGACGATCCCTCCGACACCGTGCCCGGCTGGGTGGTGGTGCTGGCCGATTCGACCTGGGCCGCGATGCAGGCGGCGGCGAAGGTCAAGGTGACCTGGCAGAACGACGACACCGCCAGCGTCTCGGACAAGGAGCTGGAGGAGGAATCCAACCGCCTTATCGCCGACCCCAAGGCCGGCTCCACCGTGGTGGATGACGAGGGCGTCGATCAGGCCTTCGCCAACGCCGCCTCGGCGCTGGCGCAGCGCTACACCACCGCCGCCGTAAGCCACTTCCAGCTGGAACCGGTGAACGCGTTGGCGCTGGAGAAGGACGGCGTGTGGGAAATCCACACCGGCAACCAGTGGCAGTCGCTGATCCTGCCCACGCTGGCCAAGGCGCTGGGCGTGGACGAAAAGCAGGTGGTGATGCGCACCTACCTGCTCGGCGGCGGTTTCGGCCGACGCCTCAACGGCGACTACGCGGTGCCGGCCGCGCTCGCCGCCAAGGCGGTGGGCAAGCCGGTGAAGCTCACCCTGACCCGCGCCGACGACCTGCGCTTCGACTCGTTCCGCTCGCCCTCGGTGCAACGCCTGCGCATGGCCTTCGACAAGGACGGCCACGTGGTGGCGATGCAGCACGACGCCGCCGCCGGCTGGCCGACCAAGGTGATGGTTCCGGCGTTCATGCCCAAGGGCAAGAACGGCGAGCCGTACGATCCGTTCTCCATTTCCGGCGCCGACCATTGGTACAACGTGGGCAAGCAGCGCGTGCGCGCGCTGTCGAACGACCTGGCCAACCGCGCGTTCCGCCCCGGCTGGCTGCGCTCGGTGGGGCCGGGCTGGACCAACTGGGCGCTGGAAAGCTTCATGGACGAAGCCGCGCACAAGATCGGCGCCGACCCGGTGCAGTTCCGCGTCGGCCTGCTTGACGCCACCGGCAGGAACGCCGGCAGCGCACCCAACGCGGTCGGCGGCGCGGCCCGGCAGGCGGCCGTGGTGAAGCGCGCCGCCGAGATGGCCGGCTGGGGCCGCAGCCTGCCGGCCGATAGCGGCCTCGGCATCGCCACCAGCTTCGGGCAGGAGCGCGAGATGCCGACCTGGTTGGCCTGCGTGGCGCAGGTGAAGGTGGATCGCGCCAGCGGCAAGGTGAAGGTGGAAAAACTCTTCCTCGCCGTGGACGCCGGCACCATCGTGCATCCCGACGGCGCGCTGGCGCAGGTGCAGGGTGCGGCGCTGTGGGGCCTGAGCATGGCGCTGCACGAAGGCAACGCGTTCGAGAACGGCCAGGTCCGCGACACCAACCTCGACCGCTACACCCCGCTGCGCACGATGGACGTGCCGGCGCTGGCGATCGAGTTCATGCCCAGCACCGAGACCGCGGTGGGCCTGGGCGAGCCCGGCACCACGGTGGTCGGCCCGGCGATCGCCAACGCGATCTTCGCCGCCACCGGCGCACGCCTGCGGCATATCCCGATCCGCCCGGAGGACGTGCTGCAGGCGCTCAAGCAGAAGGCCTGATCGCCCGCGACGATTCCTGTAGGAGCGGCTTCAGCCGCGATGCTTTTCGATCCATCCACAAGAGCATCGCGGCTGAAGCCGCTCCCACATGGGATGACCCGCCGGCGGCAGCTCAGGCGGCGAGTTTCTCGATCAGCGCGTGGGCGAACGCCGGGATATCGGCCGGCTTGCGGCTGGTGATCAGCTGGCCGTCGGCCACCACCTCGCGGTCGTGCCACTGCGCGCCGGCGTTCTCCAGATCGTGGCGCAGCGACGGCCACGACGTGACCTTGCGCCCCCTCACCAGACCGGCGTCGATCAGCGTCCACGGCCCGTGGCAGATCGCGGCCACCGGCTTGCCCGCGTCGCCGAAGGCGCGGATGAATTCGATCGCCTCGGGCTTCAGCCGCAGCTGGTCCGGGTTGATCACGCCGCCGGGCAGCACCAGCGCGTCGAAGTCGTCGACCGACGCCTTGCCCAGGGCCAGGTCCACGCTCACCGCGCCAGACCAGTCGCCGCCGGTCCAGCCCTTGATCTGCGCGCTGTTGCCGGGCGCGATCACGGTGACCTCGGCGCCGGCCTCCTCCAGCAGGCGCTTGGGCTCGGTCAGCTCGGAATGCTCGAAGCCGTCGGTGGCGAGGACGGCGACGCGGCGGCCTTTCAGGTTCGACTTGCTCATGGGCGGGGCTTCCTTGGGGTGGGGAGAGAAACGGCAGCATGCCGAGCGCGGCATGGCGCTCGTGTCGCCGGAAAGTGACCCCGCCGTGAGCGCCGCGGCCTGCGGGTCGCTGGTGGCGCTGCGTTACCATCTGTGCGACCGGTGTAGGCGAGCGCGATGAACGAGCTGGAACTCAACCCGCGGCAGCAGCAGCTGATGGCGCAAGTCCGCAAGGACGGCTTCGCCACGGTGGAAGCGCTCGCCAGCCGCTTCGAAGTGACGCCGCAGACCATCCGCCGCGACCTCGGCACCCTGTGCGACGCCGGCCTGCTGCGCCGCTATCACGGCGGGGTGAGCCTGCCCTCCAGCGTGGAGAACGTGGCGTACGCCACGCGCCAGGCGCTGCAGCAGGACGAGAAGCGCCGCATCGCCGCCATGGTGGCCGAGCACATTCCCGACGACGCCTCGCTGTTCATCAACCTGGGCACCACCAACGAGGAAGTGGCGCGGGCGCTGATGAACCACAGCGGGCTGCGCGTGATCACCAACAACCTCAACGTGGCGATCATGCTCAGCGACAATCCGAGCTTCGAGGTCATCGTCGCCGGCGGCATCGTGCGCGGCCGCGACCACGGCGTCACCGGCCAGCCGGCGATCGACCTGGTCAGCCAGTTCAAGGTCGACTTCGGGGTGATCGGCATTTCCGGCATCGAACCGGACGGCACGCTGCTGGACTTCGACCTGCAGGAAGTGCGCGTGGCGCAGGCCATCATCGAGCACTCGCGCCAGGTCTACCTCGCCGCCGACCAGAGCAAGCTCGGCCGTAATGCCCTGGTGCGACTGGGCCACATCGCTTCGGTAGGGGCCTGGTTCACCGATCACGCGCCGCCGCCGGAAATTGCCGCCGTGGTGGCGGAAGCCGGCGTGCAGCTGCACGTGGCCGACGCCGCCGGCCGCTGAGCAGGCGCTCTCCCCCTTCCATCACCACCGTGACGCGGCCGGCGCGGGGCTCGCTGCACTGCAGCGTGCCATGTTTGAAAATGTTCGTTTATTCTCGATAACCATCAGATACGAACATTCATGCGCGCTTATTCTTCTCGCTGATGTTCGTTCGCACTGGTTTCGGCCCAGATAGCGCGAAACCGATCATCAAGTCTGGAGTGCGTCGTGGCAGAGCAGTTCGATCTACTGGTGGTGGGTGGCGGCAT
>DASUJJ010000130.1:0-5255 GCA_036279335.1 Dyella sp. | reverse complement strand
GGGCGTCAGCAGGTTGTTGGCAGGAATGGCGTTGTCATGCTCCAGGAACCAGCCGCCTAGGGTTGGCACGAAGAAGATGATGAATGCCGCGATCAGCAGGAAGAAGCCCACGCCGACCAGATCCTTTACCGTGTAGTACGGATGGAACGGAATGCCGTCGGCCGGCGCCTTCTCGGACCAGCGGTTGCCCTTCGGGCCCTTCTTGATCTCCACGCCGTCGGGGTTGTTCGAACCCACCTCGTGCAGCGCGGCGATGTGCAGCACCACCAGCAAAAGCAGCACCAGCGGCAGCGCGATGACGTGCAGCGCGAAGAAGCGGTTGAGCGTGGCGTCGGCCGGGATGTAGTCGCCCATGATCCACTGCACCAGCGAGTCGCCGATGTAGGGAATGGTGCCGAACAGCGAGATGATCACCTTGGCGCCCCAGAACGACATGTTGCCCCACGGCAGCACGTAGCCCATGAAGGCCTCGGCCATCAGCACCAGGAAGATCAGCATGCCGAGGATCCACACCAGCTCGCGCGGCTTCTTGAACGAGCCGTACATCACGCCGCGGAACATGTGCAGGAACACCACCACGAAGAACAGCGAGGCGCCGGTGGAGTGCATGTAGCGGATCAGCCAGCCCCATTCCACGTCGCGCATGATGTACTCGACCGAGGCGAAGGCTTCCGCCGCGCTGGTCTTGTAGTTCATGGTGAGGAAGATGCCGGTGACGATCTGGTTGACCAGCACCAGCAGCGCCAGCGAACCGAAGTAGTACCAGAGGTTGAAGTTCTTCGGCGCGTAGTACTCGGTCATGTGCTTGCGATACGCAGGCGCCAGGTTCGGCGCGCGCTCGTTGACCCAGTCGCCCACGCGGGTGAATACGTTAGCCATCAGCCGGCCTCCTTCGGATCCACGCCAATCTGGATGGTGGTGTCGGTCACGAAGTGATACGGCGGCACCTCGAGGTTGCGCGGCGCAGGCACGCCGGTGAACACGCGTCCGGCCATGTCGTAGCGCGACTTGTGGCAGGGGCAGTAAAAACCACCCTTCCACTCCGGATCGAACGGCTCCGGCTTGATCTCGGGGAAGAAGTCCGGCACGCAACCGAGATGCGTGCACAGGCCGACGATCACCAGCCACTCCGGCTTGATCGAGCGCACCTCGTTCTGGGCGTACTTGGGCTGCTGGTCGGCCGAGGAAGTCGTGGACTTGGGATCGACCAGGCGCGAATCCACCAGCGGCAGCGAGGCGAGCTGCGCCTTGGTGCGATTCACCACGAAGACCGGCTTGCTGCGCCACGGGAAGGTCACCTTCTGGCCTTCCTCGATCTTGCTGATATCCACGGTTACCGGAGCGCCGGCAGCCTTGGCGCGCGCGCTCGGTTCCCACGTCTTGATGAAGGGCACGACTGCCGCGACGACTCCCACTCCACCAACCACCGCGGTGGTTGCTGTGAGGAAACGGCGGCGGCCGTGATCGACGACTTCGTTCGCCATCAGGCTCTCCGGAACTTGCAATGCCATTGAGGTGCGGACCGGTGACTGCCACTGGCACCTGCGAAGCGAGCCGCTTGCCTCGGGCACCCGATGCCACCGAGCTGCAGGCAGCTAGCGGCGACATCCGACATCCTGGCCCCGACGGCCGTCCTCGCAGCGACGAACGACCTGCTTCGCACGTGCCGAATCAGAATCCGGCACCCGCAAAAATCACGTTAGTGTAGCGTCAGCCCCTGCCCCGTACAATCAAACACGCAGCGTGGTCACGCGCCGCAGCATGCCGCCCGCGCCGCGCCCACGCATCATTTTACGAAAGCATCCCGTCATGAAACACGCCGCCGGCCTGCTCGGCTTCATCGCCCGATTCGCGATCCTGGGGCTGGCCCTTGCCTTCGTGGTCAGCCTGCTGTGGCCAGCGTCCGGCCAGCGCCTGCGCGAGCGGTTCGGCCTGGCAGCGGTCACCCCGGCAGCACAGCCGGTTGCCGCTGGCACGGCGCAGGGACCCACGCTCTCCTATGCCGGTGCAGTGGCCCGCGCCGCGCCCTCGGTGGTCAACATCTACGCCAACAAGACGGTGACCGAGCAGGCGCTGCGGATGTACAGCGATCCCCTGCTGCAACGGCTGTTTGGCGGCATGCCGGCCGGACCGGCCTACAAGCGGCGCGAGCAGAGCCTGGGCTCGGGCGTGATCGTCAACGCCGACGGCTATGTGCTGACCAACAACCACGTCATCGCCAACGCCGACGACATCCAGGTGCTGCTCTACGACGGCCGCGTCGCCCGGGCGAAGCTGGTCGGCGCTGATCAGGAGACCGATCTGGCCGTGCTGAAGATCGAGGCGGACAATCTGCCGGTGGCGCATCTTGCGCCCCACGCGAACGTCCGCCCGGGCGACGTGGTGCTTGCCATCGGCAATCCGTTCGGGCTCAACCAGACCGTGACCATGGGCATCGTCAGCGCCATCGGCCGTCAGTTGAGCAGTTCCAGCCCGGAGGATTTCATCCAGACCGACGCGGCCATCAACTTCGGCAACTCCGGCGGCGCGCTGATCGACGCGCAGGGCAACCTGGTCGGCATCAACACCCTGCTGATCGGCAAGGCGGCGAACGCCGAAGGCATCGGCTTCGCGATTCCGATGGAAAGCGCCAAGAAGGTGCTGGACCAGATCATCGCGACCGGCCACGTGGTGCGCGGCTGGCTTGGCGCCGACTACGCCTTCGTGCCGGTGGCCGCCGACAGCGGACTGCCGGCGGCCGCGCGCGGCGTGCTGGTGACGGATGTGTATCCCGGCGGTCCGGCCGCCGCGGCAGGCATCCAGCCACGTGACATCCTGCTGCGCATCGGCGGCGAGGACATCGCCGATCCGGCCGACCTGCGTCGCCACGAGGCTGCGCTGAAGCCGGGGAGCACGGTGACCGTGTCGGGCCTGCGCAACGGCGTGCCGCTGCGTCTCCAGGTCACCATCGCGCAGCGCCCCACCAGCGCCCGCTAGCGCCATTCACTGGATGGCTGCTGCCGCTCCGGTGCCCACGGCCGCCAGCGGCGGACGCAGCGCCTGCTCATAGCGCTGGCGCAGCGCGGCCACCCGGCTCACATACACCTGCGTCTCTGCATACGGCGGTACGCCCTTGTACCGTTGCACGGCGCCCGGGCCGGCGTTGTACGCCGCCGCGGCCAGCCGTTCGTTGCCGTTGAAGGACTGCAGCAGCAGGCCGAGATAGCGCGCGCCACCGCGGATGTTCTGTTCGGCATTGAACGCATCCAGCACGCCCATGTCGCTGGCCGTGCCGGGCATCAGCTGCATCAGGCCCTGCGCGCCCTTGTTGGACAGCGCGTGCGCATTGAACGCGCTCTCGGCGTGGATGATCGCCCGCAGGAAGGCCTCGTCCACGCCGTAATCGGCGCTGGCCTGGCGGATCGCGCTGGCGTAGTCCTGCAGATTCAGCTTCACCGAATTCCAGTGGATCGGCGAATGCAGGTCGCAGGCCATGCAGGTGGCGATGTAGGTAAACAGCATCGTGACCGCGTGACCGCGCCGCCTGGGGGGCGCGATGTTGGTGTATTCCACGCTGCCGTCGGGACGCTTCACGCGGTACACCGCGCCGCGCAGCACGCGATCACCGGCTTCCACCGGGGCATCCAGCGCCGCCAGCGCGCTGCGCGATTCGCGGTAGCCCCATTGCCCTTGCACCCCGTGCGCCACGGGAGCGTCGGGCAGCGCAGTGGCCGAGGTTTCCACCGAGGCCTGCACGCCGACAAACAGGCGGCGCGGCGGGGGCAACCCGGCCAGGGCCGTGGCGGTGGTATCCACCGAGGCCACGACGCCGGCGAAGGCGTCGCGCATCTTCGGCGCAGGCCGCGGTGGGGGTGCCACGCGCCGCGGCGCCGCGTAAGAACCGATCCGATGACAGTCGCTGAAGCCCGCCTTGTTGCTGGTGTACACGGTCTCACCCGTCGTCCCGGTGCACCGGTACATCGCCTCGGCGCGCACCTCACGCGGCACCAGCAGCAGCGCAACGAACGCGCAGACCACCGCGATCCAGGGCAGGATCGACGGGCACGGGAAGCGGCAGCCGGACTGACCGACACTCCCCCGATGGCGCACTGCAGCGGTCATGCGCCGCAGTGTGCAGCCATCCACCCGCAGCGCCAAGTGCGGGCGTGCGGCGCTGTGCAGCGTGTCGCGCGGCCCGCCGGTCCGCCGCCAGTCGTCAACCGGGCCACGCAAGTGCTTGATCCGGCACGGCGGCTCGCTGGCAGGGCCATGCCCCGGCGAGTAAACTGCGCGGTTCGGCAACTCCCTGCCACACGCGAACCACGGTGCCCCACGCCCATGAGCGGCAAGCCAGCTCCCAGCAAGCTCTTCATCAAGACCCACGGCTGCCAGATGAACGAGTACGACTCGGCCAAGATGGCCGACGTGCTCAAGGCCTCGCACGGCATGGAGCTGACCGACAACGAGGCCGAGGCCGACGTGATCCTGGTCAACACCTGCTCGATCCGCGAGAAGGCGCAGGAGAAGGTGTTCAGCCAGCTCGGCCGCTGGAAGGAGCACAAGGCCGACGGCAAGCCGGTGTTGATCGGCGTGGGCGGCTGCGTGGCGAGCCAGGAAGGCGAGGCGATCGTCAAGCGCGCGCCCTACGTAGACCTGGTATTCGGTCCGCAGACCCTGCATCGCCTGCCCGAACTGATCGAGTCGCGCCGCGCCACCGGCAAGCCGCAGGTGGACATCTCCTTCCCGGAGATCGAGAAGTTTGACCATCTGCCCGAACCGCGCGCCGAGGGCCCGACGGCGTTCGTGTCGATCATGGAAGGCTGCTCGAAGTACTGCAGCTATTGCGTGGTGCCCTACACCCGCGGCACCGAGATCAGCCGGCCGTTCGACGACGTGCTGGTCGAGGTGGCGCAGTTGGCCGAACAGGGCGTGCGCGAGGTCACCCTGCTGGGCCAGAACGTCAACGCCTACCAGGGCCCGATGCACGACGGCGGCATCGCCGACCTGGCCGTGCTGATCCATGCGATCGCGCAAATCGAATCGATCGGCCGCATCCGCTTCACCACCTCGCATCCGCTGGAGTTCTCCGACTCGCTGATCGAGGCCTACGCCAGCGTGCCCAAGCTCGCCAACTTCCTGCACCTGCCGGTGCAGGCCGGTTCCGACCGCATCCTTGCCGCCATGAAGCGCGGCTACACCACGCTGGAGTTCAAGCAGAAGATCCGCAAGCTGCGCGCGGTGCGACCGGACATCTGCATCAGCTCGGACTTCATCGT
>DASUJJ010000129.1:0-5773 GCA_036279335.1 Dyella sp. | reverse complement strand
GGTAATCGCGACCGGCGCCCAGCCCGAGCTGCGCGTCGGCCAGCACGCGGCGCTTGGCCTCGCCCTCCACGTGCAGGAACAGCGCGCGGGCGTCGAGCAGCACCGGCAGCGTGAACGTGATGCGCGGCTCGCCGGCACCGGTGGCGCGCATCGGCAGCACGCGCGCGCGGCCGGCCGGATCCAGCGCGTCGGCGAGGCGATCGCCGCCGGGGAAGAACGAGGCCGTATGGCCATCGTCGCCCATGCCCAGCACCGCCACGTCGAACGGGAACGCGAGCGCATCGAGCTGCGCGTTCAGTGCGGCGAGGCCGTCTTCCGGCGTGGCAGCGTCCTGATACAGCGGCACGAAGCTGGCCGCAGCGGCCGCGTGCTGCAGCAGCAGCGACTTCACCAGCCGCGCGTTGGAGCGCTCGCTGGATTCGGGCACCCAGCGCTCGTCGACCAGGGTGATCTGCACGCGCGACCAGTCCAGCGGCGCACGCGACAGGCGCTCGAAGAAATGCGTCGGCGTGCTCCCGCCCGACACGGCGAGCAGGGCCCGGCCGCGGTCAGCAATGGCCTCGCGCAGGCGCGCGGCGACACGCTCGGCCAGCGCCTCGGCCAGCGCGTGGCAATCGGTGAAATTGTGGGTGGCAATGTTCAACATGGACGTCCATTCGGCAGCGCGGTGGGAGCCGCGGCGGGCGCTGCCGGAGCGCGCGGCGGGAGGATCGCGCAGGCTAGGGAAAACTCCGGCAGCGCGCGGTGATGCGCGACACCGGATCGATTCACGCCGCGCTTACTCGCCATCCTCGTTCCAGGTGCGGCCGTCGCGCTCGATCAGCGCTACCGACGCGCTCGGCCCCCAGGTGCCGGCGGTGTACGGCTTGGGCGCTTCGCCGCCGGCCGACCACGCTTCCAGAATGGGGTCGGCCCAGCGCCAGGCGGCCTCCACTTCGTCGCGGCGCATGAACAAGGTGGGGTTGCCGCGCACCACGTCCAGCAGCAGACGCTCGTAGGCATCCGGCTGCGACACGCCGAAGGCCTCGGCAAAGCTCATGTCCAACGGCACGTGACGCAGGCGCAAGCCGCCGGGGCCGGGGTGCTTGATGGTCAGCCACAGCTTGACGCCCTCGTCCGGCTGCAGGCGCAGCACCAGGCGGTTGTGCGCCAGCGGGCCGGCGCTTGGATCGAAGATGGAATGCGGCACCGCCTTGAAAGCCACCACGATTTCCGACACGCGCTCGGGCAGGCGCTTGCCGGTGCGCAGGTAGAACGGCACGCCGGCCCAGCGCCAGTTGGCAATCTCGGTCTTCAGCGCCACGAAGGTTTCGGTGAGGCTCTTGGCACCCTCGAGCTCTTCGGGATATCCCGGCACGCTCTGCCCTTCGGCGGCGCCGGCGCGGTACTGGCCGCGCACGGTGAGCTGGGCGGCATTGGATTCGTCGATGGGTTTGAGCGAGCGCAGCACCTTGAGCTTCTCGTCGCGCACCGCGTCGGGCGACAGTGACGACGGCGGCTCCATCGCCACCATGCACACCAGCTGCAGCATGTGGTTCTGCACCATGTCGCGCAGCGCACCGGCGCTGTTGTAGTACGCCGCGCGATTGCCCACGCCCAGGGTCTCGGCCACGGTGATCTGCACGTGGTCGATGTGGTCGGCGTTCCACAGCGGCTCGAACAGCGCGTTGCCGAAGCGCAGCGCCAGCAGGTTCTGCACCGTTTCCTTGCCGAGGTAATGGTCGATGCGATAGGTCTGCGATTCGCTGAAGACACGACCGACCGCGTCGTTGATCTGGTTGGCGCTCTCGAGGTCGCGGCCGATCGGCTTTTCCAGCACCACCCGCGACTCGCCCTTGTTGAGATGGTGGCTTCCCAGCCGGGTGCAGATGTCGATGAACAGGTCGGGCGAGGTGGAAAGATAGAACACGCGCACGTTGTCCGGGCGCTCGGCCAGCAGCGCGGCGAAGTCGTCCCAGCCGGGATCCTTGCGCGCATCCAGCGAGCGGTAGAACACCAGCTGCAGAAACGCATCGAGCTGTTCGGCCTTGCTGCCGTCGCCGGTCAGCGCCTCACGCATCTGCGCGCGATAGCCGGCATCGTCGGTGGCCTCGCGTGCAATGCCGATGATGCGGCTGGTGGGCGGAATCTGGCCGTCGACGAAGCGATGGAACATCGCCGGCAGCAGCTTGCGCGCGGCCAGATCACCGGTGCCGCCGAAGATCACCAGATCGAAGGATTGGACCTGCGGATGGGGAGAACTCACAAGGACACCTCGCGTGGAACGGAATGAAGGCCGCCGCGCAGCCGCGCGAGCAGAAAATGGCCCTTGATCGTACCAGTGTCATACCAGCTGCGGCCAGCATCCGCAGACGAAAGCGGGTCGCGTGGCCGATGTATTCGTTTGCAAACTTGAGTTGGACAAGCGATCTGGCAGGCCAAATGATAAAGTGGCATGTCTGCTCAGGCCCGCCTTGCGGCCATTGGTTTGAAATTGGTATGGTCACGGTATGGAAACCGCCCTTGCCAAAGAATACCGCCGGCTCTCGCGCGACCCCGGCACGCACCAGCCGCTGGCCTACCTGCGGCTGCGGCGGGCGATCCGCAACGTGGTCGAGCATCGCGACATCGAGCCCGGCCACGCGCTGCCCAGCGAGCGTGACCTGGCGCGCGTGCTGGCGCTGTCGCGCGTCACGGTGCGCAAGGCCATCGCCGGGCTGGTCGAGGAAGGCCTGTTGACCCAGCGCCACGGCGCCGGCACTTTCGTGGCCGAACGCATCATCAAGCCGATGTCGCGGCTGACCAGCTTCACCGAGGACCTGCGCGCGCGCGGCCTCAACCCCCGCTCGGAATTCTTCGAGCGCGGCATCGGCGAAGTGACGCCGGAGGAATCGATGGCGATGAACCTGTCGCCGGGCGTGGCCGTGGTGCGCCTGCATCGCGTGCGCTACGCCGGCGAGGAACCGCTGGCGATCGAACGCAGCGTGGTGCCGGCGAGCCTGCTGCCCGACCCCATGCTGGTCGAGGACTCACTCTACGAAGCGCTGGAAAAGCGCGGCTGCCGCCCGCGCCGCGCCCTGCAGCGGTTACGCGCCGTGCTGCTCAATGCGCAGCACGCCCGCCTGCTGCACGTCGCCACCAATAGTGCCGGCCTCAGCATCGAGCGCCGCAGCTTCCTCGACGACGGCCGCGTGGTCGAATTCACCAGCTCCTGGTATCGCGGCGACATCTATGACTTTGTGGCGGAGCTGCATACGGATTGATCCTGGACCTGTTGGCTTCGACCGCTTGTCCGAAGCAACATGCTGGAAGACTCAGATGGTCTAGGAGCTTGAGTCCAAGCCATTCACCTTGGGGGTTTTCGTCATCCAACAGGTGTTGGGTCTGCGCGAACCGTGGCTTTGCGTTTCCCGGACGTTTTTACCCAGGCGCTGGCTGTTGGCGCGAAGCTCGCCAAAAGACGCGGATCCGCGCATCAAAAAAATGGGCCGCCGAAATCGGCGGCCCAACTTGGGGAGATGAAACGAGCGGGGCAAGCCCCGCCCGATTCAACCCATCTTCCTTTACAGCGAGAAGTCGTACCGTGCGGTGAGGCGGAACGAACGCGGTGCGTCGTAGCTGATCACCTGGTAACGGTTGCTTGCCACTACGCCCTGGCCGCCCAGTTCGCCACGCTCTTCAATGTTCTGCGCAACCTGCTTGTCGAACACATTGAGCACATCAAGCTGAATATCCAGCCCCGGTGCCCAGGTCGGCGTGTACCCGACGTTGAGGCCGAGCGTGACGTCGGTCGGCAGATTGCCCTTCGAGCCACGCGGCACGGCCTCACCATCGCAGTAATGGTAATAACGGCCGTAATCGAGGTAGTTATAGAAGAAGTCGCTACCTTCCGGGTTGTAGCCCAAGCAGCTCTTCGGACGACCGGTCTGGGCGATCAGGGTGGAACCAACGCGCCATTCCGGATTGAGCTGGTAGAAGCCATACGCCTTCAGCACATGGCGACGGTCGTTCGGCAGGTTGCCACCGCCGTAAGCCATCAGCTCCCGGTGGTCGAACAGCACGGTCTGCGACACGTCCTGCTGCCCGATGTCGGAGTCAAGCTGGCCTTCGGCGTTACCCCAGTTATGGGACAGCACGTAGTCCACCTTGCCGTACCAGGTGCCATCGAACGGATGCTCGAGGAAGACTTCCAGACCAAGGTACCGGCGCTTCAGGTACATGCCGGTGTTCTCCTTGGTATAGGGAACAGCCACCAGATCGGTACTGCCGGCGGCATCCGGGATATCCAGCAACAGCGTATTGTTGGCACCCGGGTTGAACAGGCGGCAGTCAGGCGAGTAGCTGTAGTTCGGGTCCACGGCGATGTTGTTGGCCGCCATGTACTCCAGTACCGGACGGTTGTCGCAGACATCGTCGATGGCCGACTTCAGGTCGCGATACTGCAGGCGTGCGCCCCAGTTCCAGCTTGAACCCAGCTGCTGCTGCATACCCACGATGTACTCATCCTGGTAATGCGACTTCAGGTCCGTCGCCGCCACCGTGCGCGGATCGGGGGCCTGGCCGAACTCGTTGTTCGACGAGTACGGACCATTGCCGAGCGGAGTCAGGCCCTGCGGCACGCCCGTGACAGGGTCGACGCTAGTGTAAGTGAAGTACTCGTTGGTGAGCGTGGAGCCCGACGCACCACGCACGGCCACGTTGTTCGGCAGTGCCAGGAAGTAGCGACCGGCATTGGCGTAGATCTTCAACGAGGAGTCACCGTTGACGTCCCAGCTCACGCCCAGACGCGGCGCCCACTGATTCTTCTGGCTGACGTACTCGATGCCATCCGAGTTGAAGTTCTTGAAGCCGTCGTTGCGCAGGCCCAGCGAGAGCAGCCAGCGATCAGTGACCTGCCAGCGATCCTGCAGGTAGTACGCCTTCTGCTCGACCCGAAACTGGCCACCGCTGGCCTGAACGTAGCGGTACACGTAATCGCTGTTGGGCGCCGTGGTCAGACCGCCGCTCTGCGGGATATCGCCAGCCTCGGTCCGAGCATAGAACCAGGCGTAACCGGGGCCGGAGGTGCTGCTGCCTGCCCGCGATTCCGCGTTGGAGACGTCGTAACCGACACTGAGGTCGTGGTCACCCAGGCGCCACTCCAAATCGACCCGGTAACCATCGGTCTTGTCGTTCGCAGCCGGGTCATCAATGGTCAGATACGGCTGATTGCCAACGATGGTATCGGCCGCGCTGACCGGGCGGTCATCGCGCACGAAGACCTGGGTGGGGTCATAGCCCAGCGGTGCCGAATAATGGCTGATCTCCTGCCTTCCGTATTGGGCACTCAGGGTGATGTTGTCGGTCAGGTAGGTCGTGTACTTGCCGATGTAGGTCTCGCCGCCATCCTTGTAGTTGTAGCCACCCACCTTGTCGGTGCCATGGGTGCGGTCGGCAAAGTTGTAGCTGTAGAGCGAGTTGGTCTGCGAGGTCTTGTCGGAAATCGCGGTGAACTCGAGGATGTTGCTGTCGTTGATATTCCAGTCGATCTTGGTCAGCCAGCGCGGCGAGGAATAGTGGTCGGTCGCGAACGCAGTAGCCGGATTCGCAGTCTCGATCCCGTTCGACTCGACGTTTTGCTTGTCGAACTCGGCCGACGCGTAGATGAACAGGCGGTCCTTGATCAGCGGACCGCTGGCATACACGCCGTAGGTGAAGTCATTGTTGGTGTAGCTGGTGTAGTCGCGGTACAGCTGGCCGGCCGAGGGCAGGCCCGTATCGGTCGGGCGATAGATATCCTTGCGGCCTGCGCGCA
>DASUJJ010000128.1:0-2186 GCA_036279335.1 Dyella sp. | reverse complement strand
CTGGGCATCGCCGACGCCGAGCAGCAGATGCTGGTGCTGCGCGAAGTGGACAAGCTGGACAAGCGCGGCCCCGACTACGTGCGCGATACGCTCACCGGCGAGGCGTTTGGCCTGAGCGCCGAGGTGGCCAACCAGATCCTCGCCTTCGTGCAGGTGCGCTCCACCTCGCTCAAGGACGCGCTGGACAAGCTCGACGCGCTCGGCGACGGCCCCGAGGCGATGGAACAGGGCCGCGCCGAACTGAAGGAGGTGCTGGGCCTGATCCACTCCTTCGGTGTGCCGGAGACGCATTACGCGCTCAACCTCTCGATTGCCCGCGGCCTGGACTACTACACCGGCACCGTCTATGAGACGACCCTCAACGACCACCCGCAGATCGGCTCGGTGTGCTCCGGCGGCCGCTACGAGAATCTGGCCGGCCAGTACACCAAGTCGCACCTGCCGGGCGTGGGCATTTCCATCGGCCTCACCCGGCTGTACTGGCAGCTGCGCGACGCCGGCCTGGTCAACACCGCGCAGAGCACGGTGGACGTGCTGGTGACGCAGATGGATGAAACCCAGCTGCCGGCCTACCTGACGCTGGCCAGCGAGCTGCGCAGCGCCGGCATCGCCACCGAGGTGGTGCTGGAAGCCGGCAAGCTCGGCAAGCAGTTCAAGTATGCCGACCGCGCCGGCATCCGCTTCGTGCTGGTGCTGGGCGAGGACGAGCTGGCCAAGGGCGTGGTGACGGTGAAGGACCTGCGCCGCGAGGACCAGTTCGAGGTGGCGCGTGCGGAGTTGATCAAGGCACTGCGGGTGGAGCTGGAGCAGGCGGCGGTGATGGGTTAACACCGTAATCTCTCATTGCCGTCATTCCCGCTTGACCAGCCTCCGGCTGTTGAAAAGCGTCTCGCGGGAATGACGTGAGGAGAGATGGAGCGATCCCCGTAAATCGATCGCCAAGCAAGAGGCCACAACACAGCAGAACCCGAGGAGACACGGATGCCTCCCAAACAACCCGCTGTCTACATTATGGCCAGCGGTGAGCGCGGCACCCTGTACATCGGTGTGACCGGCGATCTGAAGCAACGGGTGTGGCAACACCGTGACGGCATAGTTGAGGGATTCACCCATCGCTACGCCATCAAACGCCTGGTCTGGTTCGAGCATCACTCCGACTTTCCCAGTGCCATCACCCGCGAAAAACAGCTCAAGAAATGGGGCCGCGCCTGGAAGCTGGAGCTGATCGAATCGACCAACCCGGGCTGGCGCGACCTGTGGCACGACATGCTGGACTGACGGGTGTCGCTCCCGACAGCCACCAGCGCCAGGAATCGAACCGGCGTCCGTTGGGCGCCATGCATCAAACCATTCGTCGGAGCCCTACGTGAGTCACTCCATCACCCTGGACGGCAACAGCCTCACCCGCAAGCAACTGGTGGCGGTGGCGCGCGGCGGCGCTTCCGTGCAGCTCGATCCGAACCAGCTCGCCCGCGTGCAGCGCGCGGCGGATTTCCTTGCCGAGAAGGTGAGCTGCGGTGAGCCGACCTACGGCGTCACCACCGGCTTCGGCTCCAACGCGGACAAGCTGCTGGGCGCGCATCGTTTGCGCGACGAGCTGCCCGGCGGCCATCCCAGCAAGCCTGAGGGCACGCTGCTGGAAGAGCTGCAGCACAACCTGATCATCACCCACGCCGTGTGCGTGGGTAAGCCGTTCGCCGAGGACGTAGTGCGGGCGATGCTGGTGATCCGCATCAACACGCTGATGCGCGGTCATTCGGGCATCCGGGTGTGCACGCTGCAGGCGCTGGTGGCCATGCTCAACGCCGACGTGGTGCCGGTGGTACCGGCGAAAGGCTCGGTCGGTGCCAGTGGCGATCTGGCACCGTTGTCGCATCTGGCGATCGTGCTGCTGGGTGGTGGCGAAGCGTTCTACCAAGGCGAGCGCGTGGCCGGCGACGAAGCCCTGCGCCGGGCCGGTTTGCAGCCGGTCAAACTGTCTTTCAAGGAAGGCCTGGCGCTCAACAACGGCACCGCGCAGATGCTGGCCACCGGCGCACTGGCGCTGGATACGCTGGAGCGCCTGCTCGACACCGCCGACCTCGCTGCCGCGATGACGCTGGACGCCTTCGCCGGCCGCAGCGGCGCGCTGCGCGAGGAGGTGCACGCGCTGCGCCCGCATCCGGGGCAGGTGGATACGGCGGAGC
>DASUJJ010000127.1:0-3017 GCA_036279335.1 Dyella sp. | reverse complement strand
GGCGGCCTGCTGAACATGTTCAACATGTTCAGCGGCGGCTCGCTGGAGCGCTTCTCGGTGTTCGCACTCGGCGTGGTGCCGTACATCTCCGCCTCGATCGTGGTGCAGATGATGGGTTCGGTGGTGCCGAGCCTGCAGGCGCTGCGCAAGGAGGGTGAGGCCGGTCGTCGCACGATGACCATGTACACCCGCTTCGGCACGGTGGGCCTGTCCGCGTTCCAGGCGTTCGGCATCGCCGCGGCGCTGCAGACGCAGACGGCCGCGGGTGGCGCGCCGGTGGTCTATACGCCCGGATTCGGCTTCATCCTGTCGTCGGTGGTCGGCCTTACCGCCGGCTCGATGTTCCTGATGTGGCTGGGCGAGCAGATCACCGAACGCGGCATCGGCAACGGCATTTCGCTGCTGATCTTCGCCGGCATCGTGGCGGGCCTGCCGGGCGCGGTGTCCAGCACGCTTGGCATGGCCAGCAATGGCGAACTGTCGGTGCTGCGCCTGATCATGGTGGTGGGCCTGGTGTTGGCGGTGACGGCGTTCGTGGTGTTCATGGAGCGCGCCCAGCGGCGCATCACCGTGAACTATGCGCGGCGATCCGGTGGCCAGCGTGCGTACATGAACCAGACCTCGCACCTGCCGCTGAAGATCAACATGTCGGGCGTGATCCCGCCGATCTTCGCCTCGAGCCTGCTGATGTTCCCGGCGACCGCGGTGAGCTGGTTCGGTACCGGTCACCAGTCGCGCTGGCTGACCAGCCTGACCCAGGCGATCGCCCCGGGCCAGCCGCTGTACGAGATCACGTATGCGGTGCTGGTGATCGTGTTCGCCTTCTTCTACACGGCGATCGTCTTCAACTCGCAGGAAACGGCCGACAACCTCAAGCGGTCGGGCGCGCTGATCCCGGGCATCCGTCCGGGCCGGGCCACCGGCGAGTACATCGACGGCGTGATGACCAGGCTGACCGGCGTGGGTGCGATCTACCTGGTGCTGGTGTGCCTGGTGCCCACGTTCATGCAGAACTACTGGCACGTCCCGTTCTACTTCGGCGGCACGTCGCTGCTGATCATCGTGGTGGTGGTCATGGACTTCACCGCCCAGGTGCAGGCGCACCTGGTCAGCCACCAGTACGACAGTCTGCTCAAGAAGGCCAATCTCCGCCGCAGCTAGTGGCTGCTGGGGCGGTGGAGGCGGGTCACGTCGGAAGGCGGGCGGCACGGCGCCGCAGGGCTTTCCTGTTAGGGTAATTCAGGTTAAAATTGCGCGTTTACCGCGCAAGAAACGCATCGGAGAAAGTACATCATGGCGCGCATCGCGGGTGTCAATTTGCCGGTCCACAAGCATGTGTGGGTTGGCCTGCAGAGCATCTACGGCATCGGCCGCAACCGGGCCAAGAAGGTCTGCGCGGATGCCGGGGTGGTTCCGACCACGCCGATCAAGTCCCTCAGCGAGGGCGAGGTGGAGAAGCTCCGCCACGAAATCGGCAAGTACGTCGTCGAAGGCGACCTCCGCCGCGAGGTGGGTATCGCGATCAAGCGCCTGATGGACCTGGGTTGCTATCGCGGCCTGCGCCACCGTCGTGGCCTGCCGGTGCGCGGTCAGCGCACGCGTACCAATGCACGCACCCGCAAGGGTCCGCGTCGCGCGATCAAGAAGTAACGGACACCAATTATGGCCAAGCCTGTCAAGACCAAGAAGAAGATCAAGCGCGTTGTCACGGATGCCGTGGCCCACGTGCAGGCCTCCTTCAACAACACCATCGTCACCATCACCGACCGCCAGGGCAACGCGCTGTCGTGGGCGACTGCCGGCGGCGCGGGTTTCCGCGGTTCGCGCAAGTCCACCCCGTTCGCTGCCCAGGTCGCTGCCGAGAAGGCTGGCCGCGCGGCCGGCGACTACGGCGTGAAGACCGTGGAAGTGCGTATCAAGGGCCCCGGACCGGGCCGCGAGTCGGCCGTGCGTTCGCTGAACGCGCTGGGCTACAAGGTCCTGAACATCATCGACGTCACGCCGATCCCGCATAACGGCTGCCGTCCCCCCAAGAAGCGTCGAGTCTAAGGAGTAACCCATGGCCCGTTATCGTGGAGCTACCTGCAAGCTCGCCCGCCGCGAGGGTGCGGATCTCAGTCTGAAGAGCCCGGCCCGTGCGCTGGACTCCAAGTGCAAGCTGGAGAACAAGCCCGGCCAGCATGGCGCCAACAAGCGCATGCGCATGTCCGACTACGCCGTCCAGCTGCGCGAAAAGCAGAAGGTCAAGCGCATCTACGGCGTGCTCGAGCGTCAGTTCAGCAACTACTACACCAAGGCGTCGACCCTCAAGGGCAACACCGGCGAGAACCTGCTGCGCCTGCTCGAGAGCCGCCTGGACAACGTCGTCTATCGCATGGGCTTCGCGGTGACCCGCGCCCAGGCCCGCCAGCTGGTCGCCCACAAGGCGGTGCTGGTCAACGGCAAGAAGGTCAACATCCCCTCGTACCAGGTCAAGCCGGGCGACGAGGTCGCGCTGACCGAGCGCGCGCGCAACCAGCTGCGCGTGCAGGAAGCGGCGACCGTGTTCGACACCATGGACCTGCGTCCGATCTGGCTCGAAGTGGACTCCAAGAAGTTCACCGGCACCTTCAAGTCGGTGCCCGACCGCGGCGACCTGCCGTCGGACATCAACGAAGCCCTGATCGTCGAGCTGTATTCGAAGTAATTACCGGAGCCCTGCATGGCAGTTTCGTCAACTAGTGTGCTGCGGCCTCGTGGCCTCAGCGTCGAGCAGCTCGGAGCCAACCGCGCCAAGGTTGTGGTGGAGCCGCTCGAGCGTGGCTTCGGCCACACCCTGGGCAACGCGCTGCGCCGCGTGCTGCTCTCTTCCATCCCGGGCAGCGCGATCGTCGAGGTTGAAATCGACGGTGTGCTGCACGAGTACACCACGCTCGAAGGTCTGCAGGAGGACGTCATTGAAGTCCTGCTCAACCTCAAGGACGTGGCCATTCGTCAGCATTCCGGCGACGAGGTCACCCTCACGCTGTCCAAGAAGG
>DASUJJ010000126.1:0-2272 GCA_036279335.1 Dyella sp. | reverse complement strand
AGATCCTGCCAGCGATAGCCGTCGGCCGGATGCGCGCGATGCGCGTCGCGCAGCGTCCGCCAGAGGCCGAAATAGGCCGGACCGGGATGGGCACGATCGGCGGCGACCGCCAGCGCATACATCAGCGGCACGCCACAGTCGTAGGGCAACCGGCCCGGTGCACGCTTGGCCAGCGCAGCAGCCAGGCCAGCCTGCGCCGGCAGCTCGAGCAGGCAGGCGTTGTAGGCCTGCGCGACCGCGTCGGGCACGCCCTGCGCCGGTTCCTTGAGCAGGGCGGGGGTGGCGAAGATCTTGGCCATCTCCGCGCCACCCTCCTTCGCCAGCAGCGCCTCGCCCTCCGGCGAGCCGAGCAGCGCGTCGCCGTCCCAGCTGTGGAAAAGCTCGTGGGCGAGGAATCGGGTGAGTTCATCCGCGGTCGCCGCATCCACGGTCTGCCACGTATCGCCGAACAGGCCCAGCGTGATCGACGCCTCCAGATGGTCGCCCTTGTAGTCGTGCGCCTGGGGCGGCGTGGGGCGGGTGTAGAGCATCAGCATCGGGACCGCGGCAGGGCCCATGGTGCGGGTGTACAGATCCGCCAGCGCCGGGGCCTGCGCGGTGATGCGCTCGCGGATCCACGCCGGCGCACGGCGGTCGCTCACCAGAACCAGCGCGCCGTGTCGCAGCACCTGCGGATGGCCGAAGGCGACGTAGCCCTCCGGGTGCGCCATATCGGTCGACAGTGGCGTTGCCTGCGCTCGGCCATACCCGGTCACCTGCTCACCGGCCGGCGGCGACCAGCGCGGGCACAGCCCGGTGGCCGCGCCTTCCGCGGCAAGGAACAGCGGCGAATAAACCGCCACGGTGCCGTCGGCGAAACGCAGGTACGGCGGGTAGGCGCGATCCTCCAGCGGCGCGTCGGTGCGCACATCCATGCGCAGGTGCAGGACGCGCTGCCCGGGCGTCGCCGGAGCCACCGCCGTCTCGTCGATCCGCGCCGAGCCGTCCGGCGAGGTCCATAGCTTCGTGCGGTGGTAGGGCGCAAGGTCGCGCAGCGCGAGGCTGTCGACACCTTCCGGCAGGGCGACGGTCGCCTCGACGGCCTGCGTCTTCGCGTTGTAGCGCACGTCGACCGGCACGCAGCTGGCGTGGACTCGCAGCGCGAGCAGCGCCAGTACCGGAATCATCCCTCGAAACCACGGCTTCATCGTCATCCTTGTTTGTCGACCGGACTTTCATTGGACGGGCGAGCGCCGCGCCGCGCACGCCCCAGAGGTCACGGCTCGGCGGTGGCCGTCAACCCCTTGTTGCGGGACTTCAGGCAATCAACCCGTGGCTGCGCAGCAGCGCTTCCGGCTCGGGCTTGCGGCCGCGGAAGGCGACGAAGCTTTCCAGCGCCGGTCGGCTGGCGCCCACGGCGAGCACTTCGTGGCGGAAGCGCGCGCCGGTGGCCGGGTCGATCACGCTGCCGGCGGCCTTGGCCGCGTCCTCGAAGGCGCCGAAGGCATCGGCGCTGAGCAGTTCCGCCCACAGGTAGCTGTAGTAGCCGGCCGCATAACCGCCGGCGAAGATGTGGCTGAAGGCGTGCGGGAAGCGCTGCCACGCTGGGGGATGCAGCACGGCGACTTCCTTGCGCACCTGTTCGAGCACGGCCATCGGGCGCGCGCCCTGCGCCGGGTCGTAGTCGCGGTGCAGCAGGAAGTCGAACAGCGCGAACTCGAGCTGGCGTACCAGGAACAGGCCGGCGTGGAAATGCCGCGCGGCGAGCATGCGCTGGAACAGTTCCTCCGGCAGCCGCTCGCCGGTCTGCCAGTGGCGGGCGAACAGATCGAGCGCCTCGCGGTTCCAGCCGAAGTTCTCCATGAACTGGCTGGGCAGTTCCACCGCGTCCCACTCCACGCCGTCGATGCCGCCGATCGAGGGCAGGTTCACCTCGGTCAGCAGGTGATGCAGGCCGTGCCCGAACTCGTGGAACATCGTGAGCACGTCGTCGTGCGTAAGCAGCGCCGGCTTGCCCTCGGTGGGCGGCGCGAAGTTGCAGGTAAGAAAGGCCACTGGCAGCTGCTTCGTATCGCCATCGTCGAAGCGCGCACGGCACACGTCCATCCACGCGCCGCCGCGCTTGCCGCTGCGCGCGTAGAGGTCGACGTAGGCGCCGGCGAACACGCGACCGGAGGCGTCGGCCACGTCGTAGTAGCGCACGTCCTGATGCCATACATCGATGTCGTCGCGCGCGGTAAGCGTGATGCTGTAGAGCTTGCGCGTGATCGCCCACAGGCCGTCGATCACCGCC
>DASUJJ010000125.1:0-2032 GCA_036279335.1 Dyella sp. | reverse complement strand
GGCATGCTGATGGAGGCGTTCGTCGCCATCATGGCGCTGGTCGCCGCCGCCTCGCTGCATCCGGGCGTGTACTTCGCGATGAATTCACCCAGCGCGCTGCTGGGCACCACGGTGGAAAGCGCCGCGCAGGCGGTGAGCCAGATGGGTTTCGTGGTCACGCCTGACCAGCTGCTGCAGACGGCCAAGGACATCGGCGAGAACTCGATCCTGAGCCGCGCCGGCGGCGCACCGACGCTGGCAGTGGGCATGGCCCAGCTGCTGCACGGAATCATGCCGGGCGAGAGCATGATGGCGTTCTGGTACCACTACGCCATCCTGTTCGAAGCGCTGTTCATCCTGACCACGGTGGATGCCGGCACCCGCGTGGGCCGATTCATGATCCAGGAGATCGCCGGCCTCATCCACAAGCCGCTGCAGCAGACCGAGTCGTGGACCGGCAACCTGCTGGCCACGGTGATCTGCGTGGCGCTGTGGGGTTACTTCCTCTACCAGGGCGCGGTGGATCCGCTCGGTGGCATCAATACCCTGTGGCCGCTGTTCGGCATTGCCAACCAGATGCTGGCGGCGATTGCGCTGATGCTGTGCACCGTGGTGGTGGTGAAGCTCAAGCGTGAGCGCTACATGTGGGCTCCGGGCATCCCGGCGCTGTGGCTGATCGTCTGCACGCTCACCGCCGGCTACGAGAAGCTGGTCGGACCGATCAGCTTCACCGCCGCCGCCAACAAGTACGCCCAGGGCATCGCCGACGGCAAGCTGCTCGCCCCGGCCAAGTCCGCGGCGGAGATGCAGCGCATCGTGACCAACAACTACGTGGACATGGTGCTGACCGGCCTGTTCATGGCGCTGGTGGTGGCCATGACGCTGTTCGTGCTCAAGGCCATCGCCAAGGCGCTCAAGGCGAACCGTCCCACCGCGCAGGAAGAACCCTACGTGGCGCTGGCCAGCGTGGCGCAGTCGTGAACAGCATGACGAGCGCGCCGCGCCAGCCGCGTGCACCGCTCCAGGCCGCCGCGCGGGCGGCCTGGAAGTGGGCCGTGCAGACCGCGCGGCTGTGCTGCGGCGTGCCGGACTACGACGTCTACGTGGCACATCTGAAGCGCGTACATCCTGATCGGACGATTCCTTCCTACGAGGAGTTTTTCCGCGAGCGGCAGACAGCGCGCTACAAGGGCACCGGCGGCCGCTGCTGCTGACCCATGCGTTTTTCCCCTCGGCCACGCTGGCGACAGCGTGGCCTTTTTTGTGGCCTGCCGGTCGCTGCGACCATCGGCGGATGGCTCCCCCGCACGCGGGTCGCGACAATGGTCGATTGCCTGCCGACTGCCCCACCATGACCGATGACTCGCGCACTGCCGAGGCCGACGAAAACACGCCCGAAGCGCAGCATCGCTTCGGGCTGCGCCTGATCGCCCTGTACAAGATCGTGCAGGCGCTGGGACTGCTGTTCGCCGCCGCCGCGGCTTTCCGCCTCAAGCGTCAGCACAATGTGGCACGGCTGATCGACTGGCTGGAGCGTCTCTCGCTCAGCGAGGCCGACAGCCTGCGCCAGCACCTGATCGACGCCCTGGCAGGGCTCGCGCCGCAGCGCTTCGTGGTGATCGGCCTGGTCGCCATCGCCTATGCCGCACTGTTCCTCACCGAAGGCGTGGGGCTGTGGCTGCGCAGGCACTGGGCCGAGTGGTTCACGGTGATTGCCACCGGCTCGCTGATTCCGCTGGAAGGCTACGAGCTGGCGCGCGACGCCAGCTGGCTCAAGCTGGGGATCCTGGTGGGCAACGCGGTGATCGTGGTCTATCTGGCGCGGATCGCGATGCAGCCGCACCGAAAGCACTGAACGCGATCAGGCCCCGATTCAAACCCGGTGCGCCGCGCGCCACTCCGCCGCCAGCAGGCCGTAGAACGCCGTATCGGCTACCTGGCCGTCGACGATCCAGCGTTGGCGCAGAAGGCCCTCACGCTGGAATCCCAACCGTTGCAGGCTGCGCGCGGAGGCCTGGTTCGCCGGGTCGATATCCGCCTCCAGCCGATGCAG
>DASUJJ010000124.1:0-5171 GCA_036279335.1 Dyella sp. | reverse complement strand
CTGGTCGCGCAGCTTGACGATCTTCTTGTCGGTGATGCCGGTGGCCTTGGGCGCGGCCTTCTGGAACTTGCCGTAGTAGTCGCGCAGCAGCTCCATGCGGCGCTTGACCTCTTCCGGATCCGGACCGGTGGGGCCGGCTTCCTCTTCCTCGGTATCGGACGAGTCGTCTTCCTCTTCCGCCTCGGCTTCTTCTTCGGTGCGGTTGGCGGCGGCTTCCTCGGCTTCGGCGAGGGCGGCGTCGGCGGCGGCTTCCAGGTCGAGGAAGCCAGCCAGGATCTCGCTCAGGCGGCGCTTGCCGTCCAGGTGCTGGTCGTATTCTTCCAGCAGCAGCTCGATGGTCAGCGGGAAGCTGGCCAGCGCGGTCTGCACCTGGCCGAGGCCTTCCTCGATGCGCTTGGCGATGGCGATCTCGCCTTCGCGGGTGAGCAGCTCGACCGTGCCCATCTCGCGCATGTACATGCGCACCGGGTCGGTGGTGCGACCCACTTCGGCGTCCACCGCCGAGAGCAGGGCCACGGCTTCTTCGGCGGCCGCTTCGTCGTCGGTGCTGCTGCCGGCCTTGTCGGCCAGCGGATCGGCGTCCGGCGCGGCGTCATGCACCTCGATGCCGACGCCCTTGAGCACCGCCATGATGTCTTCGATCTGCTCCGGGTCGACGATGTCGTCGGGCAGGTGGTCGTTGATCTCGGCATAGGTCAGGTAGCCCTGCTCCAGACCCTTGGAGATGAGCGCCTTGATTTCTGACTGTTGCTCGGGAGCTTTGCTATTCATACCTACCGCCGCGGATGCAGGAACCGATCAGTATAACGATGTGCTGCTTTTTTGACCAGTTTTCAAGTGGGGATCGAAACGGAACGTGGCAGCAAGAATCGCGCCAGATCGGGCCGTGTCGCGGGTGTCGATGCGTCCGCGCCATCAGCTCTCGAGCCAGAAGGTGACCGGCCCATCGTTGACCAGCTGTACCTGCATATGGGCACCGAAGCGGCCGGTTTCCACCTTGGGATGCGTGATGGTGGCCAGCTCGACCAGGCGATCGAACCAGCGTCGGCCGTGCTCGGGGGGCGCCGCCGTGGTGAAGCTTGGCCGCATGCCTGAGCGCGTGTCCGCGGCGAGCGTGAACTGGCTGACCAGCAGCAGCCCGCCGCCGGTGTCGGCGAGCGAACGGTTCATCTTGCCGGCATCGTCAGCAAATACGCGGTAGCCGAGCAGGCGTTGCAGCATGCGCTGCGCCTGGGGCTCGCCATCGTGGGGCTGCACCGCCACCAGGGCGAGCAGGCCGGGGCCGATGGCGCCAACGGTTTCATCATCGACGGTGACGTGCGCAGTGGCGACGCGCTGGATCAGGGCGATCATGCAGGATTCCGCAACAGGTACCCCAGCTTAGCGCGACGGCGGCGCGCTGCCAGCAGGGCGAGGCACTGGCAGCGTGGACCGCGTCGCTGGTGAAACCCCGCATGGGCGATCGGCTCGATAAACTGGCCCGATGCGTGCCGACATCTATCTGATCCATCTCCTGCTGCGCCTGCTGGCGCTGTTGCCGCTGCGGGCGCTGCACGCTCTGGGCGCGGGCATCGGCCGGCTGCTGCTGGCGCTGGGCGCGCGCAGCGCCGACGTCACCGCGGTGAACCTGGCCATCACCCGTCCGGGGCTCGATGCGCCGGCCCGCCGTGCGCTGCTGCGCGAGGCGATGGCCGAAGGCGGCAAGTCGGTGACCGAGATCATCAAGGTCTGGGGCAGCGGTGCCGAACGCGCGCTGGGGCTGGTGCGCGAGGTGCGCGGCGCCGAGCTGTTCGATGCGGCGCTGGCCAGCGGCAAGGGCGTGATCATCGCCGCACCGCACCTGGGCTGCTGGGAGCTGCTCAACTACTGGCTGTGCAGCCGCACGCCGATGGCGATCCTGTACCGGCCGCCGCGGATCGCCGCGATCGAGCAGCTGCTGCGCAAGGTGCGCGGCGCGCTGGCACCCGAGCAGGTGCGCGCGGAAGGGGCCGGCGTGCGCACGCTGTACAAGCGGCTGGCCGCTGGCGGCACGGTGGGCATCCTGCCCGACCAGAAACCGCGCGCGGGCGACGGCGCGGTGGCGCCGTTCTTCGGCCGCGATGCGCTGACCATGGTGCTGCTGCCGCGGCTGGCCGCGCGCACCGGCGCCACCGTGCTGTTCGCCTTCGCCGAACGGCTGCCGCGCGGGGCGGGCTTTCGCATCCATCTGCTGCCGGCACCGGCCGGACTGGCCGATGCCGATCTGGCAGTGGCCTGCGCGGCCCTCAACCACGGCGTCGAAACCTGCGTGGAGCGGGCCTTTGCGCAATACCAGTGGCAATACAAACGCTATTCGGCCGACGGACTGACAAGCCCTTACGACGGCCCGGGCCGCCGTGCGTTTGACTGAGCGCGTCAGCCGAGGCTGCTAGCGCGCCAACCGCTTGAGGAAGACGGTCATTTCCTTCGCCGCCTGCTGGTCACCGCGCTCGCTGGCCACCGCAATGCCCTGCCGCCACGCCGCGGCAGCGGCGTCCTCATCGTGTACGGCAAGGCAGGCCTTGCCCAGCGCTTTCCACGCGGCGGAATAGCGCGGATCGAACTCGACGGCGCGCTGCAATTCCTCGCGCGCCGTGGCCGCTTCGCCACCATCCAGCAGCGCACTGCCGAGGGAAAAGCGCAGCAGTGCGCCATCGCGCGGTCCGCCGCACTGGGCGCGCAGGGAGGCGATGCGGTCAGGCGCGTTCACGGTCGCGCCGGCGCCGGGTAGATGCGGGTGGGCGTGCCCGGTTCGGCCGGCCGCCGGCCGGCCTGCAATTCGGCCAGCACGGGGGCCGGCCAGATCACGATCCACGACGAGCGGAACGGCTGCACCAGCAGCGCATAGCGGCGATCGTCCGGGGTGAGTTTCTCCGGATGGGTCACGATCACGCCGTCGGGATGGGCCTGCGCGAACGACGCCACGGCGGCCTCGCCATGCATTTCGGTGATCGGCCGGGTCAGCCGCCCGGCGAAGTGGAACTGTGCATCGTAGTCACCCACGTAGCCGATCGGGCGATGCTCGGCCTCGGCCGCTGCCAGCAGGTTGGACGAGGGCGTCAGGTCGTATTTGTGCCAGGCGGTGAGCGTGAACAGCGTGTTGAATGCCAGCGTGCCGACCAGCCCGGCCACTGCCAGCCGCCGCATCTCGCCGCGTCCGCGCAACAGCAGCAGCGCGCCCAGCAGCAGGAACAGGATCGCGAAATAGCGGCTGTAGCCCGCCGCCTGGTCGAACCACTCGCCGTGCAGGCGGTTGCCGGCGACCAGCTCCGGCAGCACGAACAGGAACACCGACAACCCGATGCCGCCTACCGCCAGCGGCCAGGTGCCCAGCCAGGCGGTGATCGCCAGCCGCGGGTGTTTTTCGCGCAGCAGCGCGATGGCGCCGGCCAGCAGCAGGCAGCCGCCGCCCAGCTCCGGCAGCGGGTAGTACAGCTGTTTGCCGCTGATCAGCGAGAAAGTGACGAACGCCGGCAGCAGCCAGCACAGCGCGAAGCGAATGCCCGCCGGCAGCGGCCGGCGCAGCATGGCCAGCGCGGCAACCGCCCGCGGCCAGCCGCTTAGCGGGAACATCAGCACGGGTAGTGCCAGCAGGTACCACCACAAAGGACGCGCGTGGTTCTGCAAATCCTGCGCCGGCGCCACGCCGTCGACCACGCGCGCGGCGGTCTGGGTGAAGAACAGCCGCTGGCGGTACGCCTCGCCGCCGCTGAAGCCGGCCGGAAGCGCCCATGCCAGCAGCATGCCTGCGCCGAGCAGCACGGCGAGCAGGCCGCGCCCGTACCAGCGCCCGCGGTGCTGGTTGGCCCAGTCGCTCCACAGCGGCCCGAGCAGCCACGGAAACACCACGTGCAGCAGCATCACCGGGCCCTTGGTCAGCAGGCCAAATCCGATGCACAGGCCGAACAGCAGCCAGCGCGGCTCGGCGCGGCGGGCGGTGGGCAGCAGGCACAGCAGCGCGGCCAGCGCCCACACCGACAGCAGCACGTCGTACATGATCTGCAGGCCGAACAGGAACGCGTAACTCAGCGACAGCAGCATCCACGGCGTGGCGCGCGCCACCCACGGGCGCTCCGGAAACAGCCGCCGTGCGATCACCGACACCAGCACCAGCTGCGCGCCGCCGAAGATCACCTCCAGCACGCGCGGCCACACGTCGCTGACGCCAAACGCAAACCAGCCGGCGTGGATCATCCAGAACAGCAGCGGCGCCTTCTCGCTGTAGGGCGCGCCGTTGACGTGCGGCACCAGCCAGTGGCCCTGGTTCCACATCTCCCACGCTACGGCGAGCGTGCGGGTGGAAAACAGCGGCATCGGGCCGTGCGCGAAGATCGCCAGCAGCGCGGCTGCCGTCCACAGGGGCAGCCACGGCCACAGGGCGCGCAGGTGTTCGGAGCGGCGGTAAGCGTTGGGCGTCACGGGCAGCCTCGTGGCAGGGTCAGCGCCGCATTCTAGCCGCCCCCGGCGGGGCGCCGGTTCAGCGCGCGCGCGCGGGGCCCCAGTAGCCGATGCGCCGGCGCAGCTTGAACTTGCGCCACAGGTTCAGCGGCTTGCGCCGGCGGTTGCGCCCGCCGCGGGCGATGAAGGCGTCGATCGCATCCAGCACGCGCTCGCTGGAGCGCCCGTCGCGATACGGATGGATCGCCGCGCCGAAATCCGCAATCGCCTGCATCAGCTCCGGCGGGCGCGCCAGCGCGCGCTCGATCGCCGGCTCGAAATCCTTTGCGTCGTGGATGTCGATCAGCTGCGGCCCGGGGCGGCGGTTGTTGAAGGTGACCACCGGCTTGCCGGTGAGCAGGAACTCGCTCAGGGCGGACGAGGTGTCCGAGCACATCATGTCCACCTGCCCGAACAGATCGAGGATGTTGTCGTCCTCGGCAAAGCGCAGGTGCTCGTTCTGCAGCGCCTGGTATTTGGCGCGGGTCTGCGGGTTCATCTTGGGATGGAAGGTGACGATCCAGCGCCAGCGCCCGTCGCGCGAGAGGCGCTTGACCTCCTCGTACAGCGTCTCGGCGGCGCTCCACGAGGGCGAAAAGGTGGAGTGGTAGAGGATCACCGGCGGCGTGCGCACCGGCGGCAGCGGGCCGGCGATCTCGCGCAGGAACGGGTCGAGCTTGGGCCAGCCGGTCTCGGTGACGGCGAAGTGGCCGAGC
>DASUJJ010000123.1:0-4799 GCA_036279335.1 Dyella sp. | reverse complement strand
CGTGCGCGGCTCACCGGCCAGTTCCTGCAGGCGCGCGCGCCGCGCGGCCGACTTCGGCGGAAGAAAGCCCTCGAAAACAAACCGATCGCTGGGCAGTCCGGCCACCGACAGCGCGGCAATCGCCGCGCAGGCACCCGGTACGGGCACGCAGCGAACGCCTGCCGCGCGCGCCGCGCGCACCAGCCGGAACCCCGGATCGCTGATCAGCGGCGTGCCCGCATCCGAGATCAGCGCCACCGATTCGCCGCCCAGCATGCGCTGTACCAGCGCCTCCACCACCTCGCGCTCATTGTGTTCATGCAGCGCAAGCAGCGGCGTGTCGACCCCGTGGTGCTGCAGCAGCGGCCGGCTGTGGCGGGTGTCTTCGGCAGCAACTACCGAGGCCTGGCGCAGCGTCTGCACGGCACGGGCGGAAAAATCATCGCGATGGCCGATGGGCGTGGCGACCACCCACAGCGAGCCGGGTTGAACGGAAGGCATCGGGGAAATCCTTGCGGCCGCGGCGCGGCGAATCGATCGTCTATCATCGCGCAGTCGGACCTTCTCGATCACGAGTTGTCCCGACGACGACTCATCTCCACCGAAGGGAATTTCCATGCGCCTGTACCGCGCCGCCGGCCTCGCCCTGTTGATCAGCCTCACGCTCGCGGCCTGCGTGCCCACCGCCACGCAGCGCTCGCCGGCGGAAATCAGCGCGATGCAGCAGGCAGACGCGCTGCGCCAGCAGGGGCTGTTCGAGCAGGCGGCGCAGGCCTATCTGGCGCTCGCCGCGACCAGTGCACGGCACGCAGACAGCTATCGCCTGAATGCCGCCGAGAGCTATCGCCAGGAAGGCGAACTGGACCGCGCCGACAGCGTCCTCGGCACCGTGCAGCGCGAGCGCCTGACGGGCGACGAGCCGGCGCGACTGGACTTGCTGCGCGCCGAGATCGCCCTGCATCACGGTGACTCGCAAGGGGCACTCTCGATCATCGGCCAGCCTGACCTGCGCGTGCCGCCGGCGCTGCAGCTGCGGCTGCTGGAGCTGCGCGCCCGCGCGCTCGAGGCCAGCGGGGACGTCTGGGGCGCCGCACGCACCCGCGTGCAGATGGATCCCGAACTGAGCGGACTGGACCGGGCGCAGAACCAGCGCCAGATCCTCACCTTGTTCGGCCGTCTGAGCGTGGCCGATCTGCAGCAGCGCGCCGGCGCCATGACACCGAACGACCGCATGCTGCCGTGGGTCAACGAGGCGCTGCAGCAGCGCGGCATCACCGTCGCCGCCCTGCAGGCGGAGCTGAACGAACCGGTGGGCACCATGCTGCCGGGCACCGAAGCAAACGTGCGCGAGGGCTACCGCATGCCCGGGCAGATAGCGCTGCTGCTGCCCGCCACGCGCAACCTCGCCAGCGCGGCCGCGTCGATCCGCGAGGGTTTTTTTGCTGCCTATGCGGACGACAGCCGCACCCACGCACCGCGTGCGACCCTGCGCGTGTATGACAGCGGCGGCACCGCCGAAGGCGCCGTCAAGGCTTACCAGCAGGCCGTGCGCGACGGTGCGCAGCTGGTGGTCGGCCCGCTGACCCGCGCAGAGACCGGCGCCGTGGCGAGCCAGAACGAGTTGCCGGTACCGGTGCTGCTGCTCAACCATCCCGACGGCAAGATCATGCCCTCGGCCAGCGTGACCGAGTTCGGCCTGCTGCCGGAAACCGAAGGCGCGCAGGTCGCCGATCATTTGATCGAACGGGGCCTGCACACGGCGTACGTGATCATCTCCGGCGACGATTTCGCCCAGCGCGCGGCCGACGCCTTCAAGGCCGAGCTGCTCGCGCGTGGTGGTCGGGTCGCGCGACAGGCCAGCCTGTCAGCAGGCAACGTGGACTTTGGCGACACGATTACCGGCATGAACATCGCCGCGGACGACCCGGATGCCGCGGTATTCATCAGCATGCGCCCCGAGCAGGCGCGCCTGCTGGTGCCGCAGCTGCGGGTGGAGCGGATCAGCCTGCCGGTGTTCGCCACCTCGCATGTGTATGCCGGCAGCGATGACGCCGGCCGCGACCGCGACCTGGACGGCGTGGAGTTCTGCGACGCGCCGTGGCTGTTCGACGCGCAGCCCGGCCTGCCGCCGCACGCCGCCATGGCCGCCCTGCTGCCCGCCGCCAGCGGCAGCGCGGGAAGGCTGTTTGCCTTCGGCATGGATGCCTGGAGCCTTGCGCCGTACCTGACATGGCTGCGCGATCACCCCGGCAGCTACCTGCCTGGTGCCAGCGGCCAGCTCACCGCCGACCAGTTCGGCCGCGTGCGGCGCGTGCTGGTGTGGGCCAAATTCACCGACGGCGTGGCGCGCCCGCTTACCGGCAGCCTGCAGATGGACGACGCACCCTCCGCCGCACCACCGTCCGACCTGCCGGCCAACAGCGTGCCGGCTCCTGCCAGCAGCGTGGGCGGCGACACGCCCTGATGCGGGCAGCGGGGGCGAGTTTCGAGGAGCGCGCCCGGCGCGAGCTGGAGCGCCAAGGGCTGCGCCTGCTGGCGCAGAACTACACCACGCGACACGGTGAGCTCGATCTGGTGATGCGCGAGGGCGAGTCCATCGTGTTCGTCGAAGTGCGCCAGCGCGGCGCCGCCGGCCACGGCAGCGCCGCCGCCTCCATCACCCGCAGCAAGCGCGACAAGCTGCTGCGCACCGCCTCGCTGTGGCTGGCCGCGCATCCGCAGCACGCGCAGCGCGCCTGCCGCTTCGACGTGGTCAGCTACGACGGTCTGGGCGACGCCGCGCAGATGCACTGGCTGCGCGGCGCTTTCGAGGCGGACTGAGCGCCTTGCGGTTCGTCAAGGCGCGACGCCGACACCCCGCACGACAACGCGGGCCACGACAACCCGCCAGCGACATCCATCACGACAGGGCCGACCTCAGCCCAGCATCAGCTGCAGTCCGAACAGCACGAACACGATGCCGGCCACGCCATCGATGACGCGGGCCTTGCGCAGATACGCACGGCGCATCGGCGGCAGCGCGAACAGCGTGGCCACCAGCGCGAACCACGCCAGCGACTCCACCGACACCAGCACCCACAGCGGCCAGCGTGTGGCTGCGGTCACCGTCGGCCCCACCAGCGCGGAGAACACGCTGGCGAAGTACACCACGGCCTTGGGATTGGCCAGATTGGTCAGCAGGCCCGCGCGCAGGCTGCGCCAGGCGCTCGACGGCAGCTGGGCCGCCGCCACGGACGACGACGCGGCCGGATGCCACGCCGCACGCAGCAGCTGCCAGCCCATCCACAGCAGGTAGGCGCCGCCGGCGATCGCCACCGTGCGCTGCAGCCACGCCAGCCGCTGCAACAGCACGTGCAGGCCCAGCAGCGCCAGCGCGGCCCACACCGCAATGCCCAGGGCGATGCCCAGCACGCCCGCCATCGCCTGCGCGCGCGGCCGGCTCGCCGCCGTCTGCGACACGAACAGGAAATCCGGACCGGGACTGGCCAGCGCCAGCAGATGCACCAGGGCGATCGTGAAGAACAGCGACATGCAGGCGAAACCGGAGCGACAGGGCGCGCAGTGTAGACCGACACGCGCGGGTCGCCGCACGGCCCGCAGTGCAGCTTGCCCGGCGCCGGTGTGCTCCTCTACGCTGCGCGGCGCCTGTGCAGCGCCTTGCGCAGGCCGCTTCCCGGGCCATGCCCCTCGTCACGATCCGGTCGACCGGCGGCTGCACTTGCCGCATCAGGCGCGGCGTGTGCCCGCGGGGGCCTTCCCATACGCCGCACGAAGAGCTCCGATGAGTATCAAGTTCCGCCTGGTAGTGATGAATTTCCTGCAGTTCTTCGTCTGGGGATCGTGGCTGATCACCATCGGCGCGTACTGGTTCCAGAACAAGCACTGGGGCGGCGCCCAGTTCGGCGCGATCTTCTCCACCATGGGCATCGCTTCGCTGTTCATGCCCTCGATCGCCGGCGTCATCGCCGACAAGTACATCAACGCGGAAAAACTCTACGGCCTGTTCCACCTGGGCGGTGCGGCGGTGCTGTTCACCGTGCCGATGGTGGCGTCACCGGGCACGATGTTCTGGGTGATGCTCATCAACATGATGTTCTACATGCCCACCATCGCGCTCTCGATCGCGGTGGCCTACAACGCGCTCAAGCGCGAGCAACTGGACGTGGTGACCAGCTTCCCGCCGATCCGCGTGTGGGGAACCATCGGCTTCATCGCGGCGCTGTGGACGGTGAGCCTGCTGCATCTGGAAACCACTTCGGGCCAGTTCTACGTGGCCTCCGCGGCCTCGCTGGTGCTGGGCCTGTATGCGTTCACGCTGCCGCCGTGTCCGCCCAAGCTCGATCGTCTGGCAGCAACAAGCACACGCCGCTCGGTGCTGGACACACTGGGGCTGACCTCGTTCAAGCTGTTCAAGAACGCCAAGATGGCGATCTTCTTCATCTTCGCGATGCTGCTGGGCGCGGCGCTGCAGCTGACCAATGCCTACGGCGACACCTTCCTGCACGACTTCGCCACCGAGCCGGCGTACCAGGGCCTGATCGCGGTGAAGTACCCGGCGATCATCATGTCGATCTCGCAGGTATCCGAAACGCTGTTCATCCTGGCGATCCCGTTCTTCCTCAAGCGCTTCGGCATCAAGACGGTGATGTTCATCTCGATGGCTGCCTGGGCGCTGCGCTTCGGCCTGTTCGCTTACGGCAACCCGGGCCCGGGGCTGTGGATGATCGTGCTGTCGTGCATCGTCTACGGCATGGCGTTCGACTTCTTCAATATCTCGGGCTCCTTGTTCGTGGAGTCGCAGAGCGACCCGGCGATCCGCG
>DASUJJ010000122.1:0-2750 GCA_036279335.1 Dyella sp. | reverse complement strand
CCCCGCGCACAGCTGCAGGCTTTGCTGCCGGACCCGGCGGTAGCGCTGCGCGAGGGTGTCGCCGGCGAGGGGGCTGAGCTGTGTCATGGCCTGCTCCATCGGGGGTCGGACGCGCGGATCTCGAGCGCGTCGCCAGCGACGCTGTACCGGGAAACGGATCGAACCGTTGGCATGCTCCAAGCATGACGCAGCGCCCGTTCAATACGTGTGATCAGGCGATGGCAGATTGCTGACACGCCCCCGCTGGCGCCGCCCGCGCGGGCGCGCGATGCTGGAGGGGTCGAACCAGCGCAACTCCCCAGCGAGGTGATGCCCGTGAAACGCACGCCCTTTCTGTTGTTGCTCGCCGCCGCAAGCTGCGCCACCGCATTTGCTACCGATGCGCCGCACAAGCCGCTGCCGTACGCGCAGTGCATCCAGACCGACCGGATCAACGAGTGGTACATCGTCGACTCGCGTACCGCGCTGGTGCGCACCGGACCGCACCGCTACGCGGTGCACCTGAAGGCCGACTGCCCGCGGCTGGGCATCGGCGTACCGGGTTTCCTGCTGCAGGCCAGCGAGGCGACCAAGGCGCTCGGCGGAAGCCGGATCTGCGGCGAGATCGGAGAGACGGCCAGCGCCCGCGATCAGCCGCCCTGCGCGGTTTCCGCGGTAGAAATCCTCGACCAGGCCACGTTCGAGCGGATGCGCAAGCACGCGGCGCGCCAGGGCAGCGGCGCGGACATGCCGCCTGCCGGATAGGGTGCCGGCACGAAAAAGGCCCGGCATCGGCCGGGCCTTCGAGGGCGCGAGGCGTTCCTAGTCCCCGTCGCCGTCGCCGTCGTAACCGATGTAGCGCGTGGGCGGCGCGCGGTCCACGTACACCGTGCGCGTCTCCACCACGCGCCGGGTGACGACCGGCCGCTCGTAGATCACCCGCACGGGACGGCGATACACCGGCCGCTCGTAGACCACCGCGCGGGGAGGCGCATCCAGCGCATCGTCGACCAACCCGATCACCGCGCCGGCGACGATCGCCCCGGCAATCCAGCGCCCGCCGCTCCAGTGGCCACGCTCGTGGCGGTAGTGGTCGTGCCAGCCGCGACCGTGCCAACCGCGATCGTCGTGGCCGCGGCCATGCCAGCCACGATCGTGCCAGCCATGCGCCGAGGCGCCCGTCGGCCATGCCGCGACAGTCGCCAGCAGCATGGTGGCGGCCGTCAGCGCCAGTTTACTCAGCCATCGCGTGGTCATGATGCGTGCCTCAACGAGCAACGATGCGATCTGCGGGGCGATGGTCGGTCCGGGGCGCTTAATTGGCACTTAAGCGCATCGAGCGTTCAAGCCAGCGCCGACGGCAGCGCTTTTCCAATGCAGGAGCGCCTTGGGCGCGATCCGGGCTGCGGTCGCGCCCAAGGGCGCTCCTTGTACGTTACCCCTGTGCCAGCTTCCGGGTGACGCTGGCCACGTTTCCGGGGAAGCCGCTCGCTCCTTGGGGCAGCTTGATCTGACCCCGTCTGTAGAGTGGCTCCCCGCCCCATTCGCCGAGCACGGAGAGTGTCCCGAGCCGTTGGAGCCCGCGTCACAAGGGAGTGCCGGCGATCAAGTGCGGGGTCGGGGAGCCGGGAACGATTTTACCCGGTTCGACGAGGAGATATGCCCATGGCCGCTACTGTGAAGATCGCCCGACTGGCCCTGGATATCGGTGCCAAGAAGCATGCGTGGGCCGCCGAGTGCGGCAGCAAAAGCGAGAGCGGTTCGATCGACGCGACCCCGGCCGAGGTGAGTGCGTTGATCAAGCGCTGGATGAAGGGCGGCCCGCTGCAGGTGCTCATGGAGGCCACCGGCATCTACTACCTGGACGCGGCGCTGGTGGCCGACGAACTGGGCGCCACCGTCAGGGTGATCAACCCCCGGAAAGCCCACCACTTTGCCAAGGCGATGGGCGCGCGCAACAAGACCGACACGCTCGACGCGGCCATGCTGCTGGAGTGTCTCAAGCGGATGGCGCCCACGCCCTGGACGCGCCCGCGTGAGGCCATGCTGGCGCTGCGCTACTACGGCCGCTACCTGACCCAGCTGACCGACGACAAAGTCGCCTCCAGCAACCGCCTGCACGCCCTGTCGGCGACCCGCTCCAGCCCGGCCAGCCTGCGCCAGGACCTCAAGCGCTCGATGGGCTCGATCCAGAAGCGCATCGACCGACTGCGCAAGGAGGCGGTGACCCTGATCCGGGAAGACGAGGAGCTCAGCCGCATGTTCGACGCCCTGGACAGCATCAAGGGCGTGGGCGAGGTGGCGGCCGTCTCGTTGCTGGCCGAGCTGGCCCTGCTGCCGCGCGACATGACCAGCCGCGCCTGCACCGCCCATGCCGGCCTGGACCCGCGCGTGTACGAGTCGGGCACCAGCGTGCACAAGCCCCCGCGGATCTCCCGCCAAGGCAACCGCCATCTGCGCCGCGCGCTGTTCCATCCCGCCCTGAGCGCCGGCACGCACGACCCCGGTGCTCGCGCCCTCAAGGAGCGCCTGCAAGCCCAGGGCCGCAAGCCCATGCAGGCGACCGTCGCCATCATGCGCAAGCTACTCACCGTCGCCTGGGCCATGGTCCGGAATCCACAGCCTTACGACTCGGCCAAGCTCTTTAACCTGCCTGGGAGGGCTTGACTGGGAACAGAGTGTCTACAACGAGCAGCATCCAAGGGGCCGCGGAGTCATGCGGCGATCGGCGTGCTCGCCACATCGCTCCTTGGCCGGATGGTTCGACGATC
>DASUJJ010000121.1:0-12630 GCA_036279335.1 Dyella sp. | reverse complement strand
TTGATGCCCTCGCGGCCCTTGGCGAGATCCTCCACCTTGATCCACGCCAGACCCTTGGCGCCGTAGCGGGCAACGAACTCGGTGAGCGTGTCGATTTCCTTGCGCGACAGCGTGGCCGCTTCCGGCACGCGCAGCGCAGCGACACGGCCGGCCACGTCGTTGGCCGGCTCGGCAAACACCTTGAACTCGACGTGCTTCAGCGCGTCGGCCACGTCGACCAGCTCCAGCGCGATGCGCAGGTCCGGCTTGTCCGAGCCGAAGCGGCGCATGGCTTCCTCCCACGTCATGCGCGGGAAGGCGGCGTCCAGTTCCACGCCCTGCACCTGGCGGAACACGTGGCGGATGAGTTCCTCCACGAAGTCCTGCACGTCGTGCTCTTCGACGAAGGCGAACTCCAGGTCGAGCTGGGTGAATTCGGGCTGGCGGTCGGCGCGCAGGTCCTCGTCGCGGAAGCAGCGCGCGATCTGGTAGTAGCGGTCGAAGCCGGCCATCATCAGGATCTGCTTGAACAGCTGCGGCGACTGCGGCAGCGCGTAGAACTGGCCCGCATGCACGCGGCTGGGCACCAGGTAATCGCGCGCACCTTCCGGCGTGGCCTTGGTCAGGATCGGCGTCTCGATGTCCTGGAAGCCGCGCTGGTCGAGATAGCGGCGCAGCTCCTGCACCAGCTTGATGCGCTTGCGCATCATCGCCTGCATCTCGGGGCGGCGCAGGTCGAGGTAGCGGTAGGTCATCCGCATGTCCTCGTTGGGGTTCTCGTGCAGCGCAAAGGGCAGGTCCTTCGCCGCGTTGAGAATCTCCACCGTGTCGGCCACCAGCTCGACCGTGCCGGTCTTCAGCTTGTCGTTGACCGAGACCCGCGCGCGGATCGTGCCGGTGACGCGCAGGCAGTATTCGTAACCGATTTCACCAGCCACCGCGAAGGCAGCGGCGTTCTCGCGCTCCACCACCACCTGGGCCAAACCCTCGTGGTCGCGCAGGTCGACGAAGGCAACGTGGGACTGCAGGCGGGTCTTGTTGACCCAGCCGCACAGGGTGACGGTCTGACCGACCAGGGACTCGTCGATGAGTCCGCAGTAATGCGTGCGCATGCGCTTGAAACTCCGGGCCGCGGCGGCGGCGTGGGGCGAGGAAAAGGCCCGGAATGGTATCACTGCGGGCAGCGACCACGCCCGCGGCGTGGCTGCATGCACCGCGCCGCGTCACCAGCGGCGATCGACTACAAACCGGCCGCGGCAGCCGTGCGCCACCCACACGCCGGCCCGGTTCCAGCCCCAGCTGTAGCCCTCGGTGCAGCGGGCGTCGGACATCTGCCGCACCAGCCGCACGTGGCCACGGCGGCCCACATCCACCCGGCACATCTGATAGCGCTTCTTGTTGCTGTCGCACTGCAGGCCGATCTGGCGATCCCAGCCCGGGCCCGGCCGCCACGAGTCGCGCCTGCGGCCGCGGTCATGACCATAGCGATCATCATCGTCGTAGCGACCGCCGCCTTGATCGCCGTAACGGTCGCGGTCGCCGGCGTAACCACCGCCCCAGCGATCGCCCGCCACGAACAGGCCGCGGCAGCCGCGATCCACCCACAGCACGCCGCCGCGATCCACGCCCCAACTGTCGCCGCGGACGCATGCGGCCCTGGATTCCTGCTTCATCAGGCGCGCGTCGCGCCAGGGCATCACGCAGCGGGCGTAATGGCCGTCGTTGCTGGCGCAGCGCACCGGGTCGTTCCAACCCTGGGCCCGCAGCGGCGCCGATGCGGCGAGCAGCGCGAATGCGCCCAGAACTCCAGCCAGTGCCGCGGTGACAAGTGATCGCATGGCGCGCTCCCGTAATGGTGGGCGGACGCTAGCGAGATGCTCCCGAACGGCGATTGAATCGACGCACGTTCCTGCGCCGTTCGTTCAGTCGGCGCTGGCGGCAGGCGTCGCGGCAGGCGCGGGAGCTGCCGCGGCGGCAGCGGGCGCCGGTGCGGCCGCCGCGTCGCCGGCGAGATTGCGTTTCTTGTCGCCGTCCTTCTTGAAGTCGGTTTCATACCAACCGCTGCCCGCCAGCCGGAACGAGGGCGCGGTCACCTGCCGCTGCACCTGCTCGGCGCCGCAGGCCGGGCAGACGGTCGGGTCGGCGTCGGACAGTTTCTGCAGGCGATCGAAGCTGTGGCCGCAGGCCTGGCAGGCGAAGGCATAAATAGGCATGGGGAAATCTCCGTGGTGCGTCGGGCAGGCGCCGACTATGGCGCCTTGCCGACGCATTTCAAGCGCGCCAGGGCGACCAGACGCCCCACGGGTGGCGGCAACACATTACTAACGTCTGGTTGACACCGACCCAATGCCTGCCTAGTTTGCCAATCAAGGGATGTATGCCGCATCGCAGCAACTCGTGATCGGCTCCGTTTCGTTGCAAGGACTTCCATCGCGCACCGCCGCGATCCGTCATCTGGGGAGAACCATCCATGTCCGCACGACCGCTTTTGACCCGCACCGCCCTGGCCGCCGCCACCCTGCTCGCGTTCTCGCAGGTCGCCATCGCCCAGGATGCCGCCCCCGAACAAGGGGCAAAGAAGACCACCGAGCTGCAGACCGTGGTGGTCACCGGCACCCGCTCGTTTGATCGCACCGAGTCCACCTCGCTCGCGCCGATCGACGTGCTGACGCCGAAGGATCTCGAAGGCACCGGCGCCACCAACCTGGCCTCGGCGCTGCGTACCCTGCTGCCCTCGTTCAACTTTCCGCAGCCGTCGGTGACCGACGCCACCGACGCCATCCAGCCCGCGCAGCTGCGCGGCCTGGCGCCGGACCACACGCTGGTGCTGATCAACGGCAAGCGCCAGCACCCCACCGCCATCGTCAACGTCAACGGCTCGCTCGGCCGCGGCTCCTCGCCGGTGGACATCAACGCCATTCCGGTCAATGCCATCGACCACGTGGAAGTGCTGCGTGACGGCGCCGCTGCCCAGTACGGCTCCGACGCCATCGCCGGCGTCATCAACATCAGCCTCAAGGGCGGCTCCGAGCACGGCTCGGCCAGCCTCACCGGCGGCCAGTACGACGGCGGCGACGGCACCACCTGGCAGGGCGGCGTGGACGGCGGATTCAAGCTGGGCGACAAGGGCTGGGTGCACCTGAGCGCCAACGCCACCCACCAGGATCCGACCAACCGCGCCGGCCCGGATACCCGCTACCCGGCCGACCCGACCTACAACACCACGACCTTCCACTACGGCCTGCCGCTGACCCGCTCCAAGCAGGCGGCGATCAACGCGCAGTACGACCTCACGCCGAACGCGCAGCTGTACGCCTTCACCCTGTTCAACAAGCGCAACGTGAAGGCCGGCGGCTTCTTCCGCTCGCTGTCGCAATACGCCAGCAACGGCTCCGGCGCCGTCGACGTGTACCCCAACGGCTATCTGCCGATCGAGAACAGCGCCATCCGCGACGATTCCGAGGTGCTCGGCGTGCGTGGCAAGGTGGCCGGCTGGAACTACGACCTGAGCGCCAACACCGGCGGCAACCACTGGAAGCTGCACACGGCCAACACCTACAACTACTCGCTGGGCGCGGATTCGCCGACCGGCTTCTACATCGGCACGCTGACCAACCGCCAGGACGCATTCAACGGCGATTTCAGCCGCGACTTCGCGGTGGATGGCCTGCAGAGCCCGCTCACCGTCGCCTGGGGCCTGGAATACCGGCACGAGAAGTTCACCATCAAGGAAGGTGACCAGGCGTCCTACGCCGGCGCCGGTGCCCAGGTGTTCCCGGGCTACCGACCGGGCGATGCGGGCACCCACGGCCGCAACAGCCAGGCGGTCTACCTCGACCTCGAAACCGACCTGACCTACAAGTTCTCTGCCGGCCTGGCCACCCGCTACGAGCACTACAGCGACTTCGGCAGCACCACCTCGGCCAAGCTGTCCGGGCGCTACGCGTTTACCGACACCGTGGCCCTGCGTGGCACCGTGTCGAACGGCTTCCGCGCGCCGTCGCTGCAGCAGGAGTACTACTCCTCCACGGCGATCAACTTCGTCAACACCGGCAACGGCAACCTGGTGCCCTACACCATCCGCACCTTCCCGGTCAGCGATCCGGCCGCACAGGCGCTGGGCGCGCAGAACCTCAAGCCGGAGAAATCGCGCAACTACAGCGTGGGCCTGGTGCTTACGCCTGCCAGCGGCCTGTACACCACGCTGGACATGTACCAGATCGACATCGATCACCGCATCATCCTGAGCGGCAACCTGGTGGGCGATGCGGTGCAGAACTACCTCACCTCGGTGGGCATCCCGTTCGTCAGCGGTGGCCGCTTCTTCACCAACGCGGTGGACACCCGCACCCGCGGCGTGGACCTGGTCTCCACCTACCCGATCGAGCTCGAGAACTCCTCGCTCAAGCTCACCGGCGGGCTGAACTACAACAAGACCACCATCCGCCACATCGCGCCGAATCCGCCGCAGCTGGGCCTGGCCGGGCTCAGCCTGACCGTGATCGACCGCGCCGAGCAGGGCCGCATCACCAAGGGTACGCCCAAGACCAAGGCCTTCGTGGCCGGCGACTGGTCGGTGAACAACTGGAGCTTCCACGGCCAGCTCACCCGCTACGGCGAGTGGACCAGCTTCGCCACGGTGCCCAGCGGCGACCAGACCTTCGGCTCGGCGGTGCTGCTGGATCTCTCGGCCAGCTACAACTGGAACGACTGGAGCTTCACCGTCGGCGGCAACAACGTGACCAACGAGTACCCCGACAAGAACCAGCCGCGCACCAGCGCCTTCAACATCATCCTGCCGTACCCGAACTCCTCGCCGTACGGTTTCAGCGGCGCCTACTACTACGCCACGGTGGCGTACCACTGGTAAGCCGTTGGGTTCCACGCAGCAAAAAGAAGCCCGCCGATCGGCGGGCTTCTTCGTTTCGGGGTGACCCGCGGCTCAGGCCTTGCCGAACACCAGATGGCCACTCTCGGCATCCACGGCCACCGTCGTACCGGCCGGGAACCGCCCTTCGAGGATTTCGCGCGACAGCGGGTTTTCCACCTGCTGCTGGATCGCCCGCTTGAGCGGACGCGCGCCGTAGACGGGGTCGAAGCCGACATCCCCAAGCAGGTCCAGCGCCTTCTCGCTGATGGTCAGGCCCACCTGCCGCTCGGCCAGGCGCTTTTCCAGATGCCGCAGCTGGATACGCGCGATCTGCCGGATCTCCGGCCGGGTCAGCGGGTGGAACACCACGATGTCGTCCAGCCGGTTGATGAACTCCGGCCGGAAGTGGCCCTGCACCACGCCCATCACCGCCGCCTTCATCTGCGTGTAGGCCTCGGCCGAGTTGGCGTCGGCACGGCTGTTTTCGGCGATGTCCTGGATCTGCTGCGAGCCCAGGTTGGAGGTCATCACGATCACCGTGTTGCGGAAATCCACCGTGCGGCCCTGGCCGTCGGTGAGGCGGCCGTCGTCCAGCACCTGCAGCAGGATGTTGAACACATCCGGGTGCGCCTTCTCCACCTCGTCCAGCAGGATCACGCTGTACGGCCGACGGCGCACCGCTTCGGTAAGGTAGCCGCCTTCCTCGTAACCGACGTAGCCCGGGGGCGCGCCGACCAGCCGCGACACCGCGTGCTTCTCCATGAACTCGCTCATGTCGATGCGCACCATCGCGTCAGCCGAATCGAACAGGAATTCGGCCAGCGCCTTGCACAGCTCGGTCTTGCCCACGCCGGTGGGGCCCAGGAACAGGAACGAGCCGCTGGGCCGATTGGGATCGGACAGTCCCGCGCGCGAACGGCGCACCGAATCGGCAACCACCTTGATCGCCTCCTCCTGGCCGACCACGCGGGTGTGCAGCGCGTCTTCCATCTTCAGCAGTTTTTCGCGCTCGCCTTCGAGCATCTTGCTGACCGGGATGCCGGTCCAGCGCGAGACCACCTCGGCGATCTCCTCGGCGGTGACGCGATCCTGCACCAGCTTGAATTCGCCGTGCTGCTCGGCGGCCTGCGCGGCCTCCAGCTGCTTTTCCAGCGCCGGCATGCGGCCGTACTGGATCTCGCTCATGGTGGCGTAGTCCTGCCGGCGCTGGGCCGCCTCCAGCTCCACGCGCGCGGCCTCGATCTGCTCCTTCACCTTGGTTGCGCCCTGCAGCGCGGCCTTCTCCGATTTCCAGATCTCGTTGAGGTCGGAGAACTCGCGCTCCAGCTTCTCGATGTCGCTCTCCAGGTCGGCGAGGCGCTTCTTCGATTCCTCGTCCTTCTCCTTCTTCAGCATCTCGCGCTGGATCTTCAGCTGGATCAGCCGGCGCTCGAGGCGATCGAGCTCCTCGGGCTTGGAGTCGATCTCCATGCGGATGCGGCTGGCCGCCTCGTCCATCAGGTCGATCGCCTTGTCCGGCAGCTGGCGGTCGGCGATGTAGCGATGGCTCAAGGTGGCCGCCGCGACGATCGCCGGGTCGGTGATCTCCACGCCGTGGTGCACCGCGTAGCGCTCCTTCAGCCCGCGCAGGATCGCGATGGTGTCCTCCACCGTGGGCTCGCCGACGAACACCTTCTGGAAACGGCGCTCCAGCGCGGCATCCTTCTCGACGTACTTGCGGTACTCGTCCAGCGTGGTGGCGCCGATGCAGTGCAGCTCGCCGCGCGCCAGCGCCGGCTTGAGCATGTTGCCGGCATCCATCGAGCCCTCGGCCTTGCCCGCGCCGACCATGGTGTGCAGCTCGTCGATGAACAGGATCACCCGGCCTTCCTGCTTGGCCAGGTCGTTGAGCACGGCCTTGAGGCGCTCCTCGAACTCGCCGCGGAACTTCGCGCCGGCGATCAGCGCGCCCATGTCCAGCGACAGCACGCGCCGATCGCGCAGGCCCTCGGGCACTTCGCCGTTGACGATACGCTGGGCCAGGCCTTCGACGATGGCGGTCTTGCCCACGCCCGGCTCGCCGATCAGCACCGGATTGTTCTTGGTGCGCCGCTGCAGCACCTGGATGGTGCGGCGGATCTCCTCGTCGCGACCGATCACCGGATCGAGCTTGCCGCTCTCGGCGCGCTCGGTGAGGTCGATGCAGTACTTCTCCAGCGCCTGGCGCTGCTCTTCGGCATTCTCGCTCTGCACCTTTTCGCCGCCGCGCAGCTTCTCGATCGCCGCCTCGATCGCGGCCTTCTGCGCGCCGGCGGCCTTGAGCGCGCCGCCCAGCTCGCCCTTGTCCTCCAGCGCCGCCAGCACGAACAGCTCGCTGGCGATGAACTGGTCGCCACGCTGCTGCGCCAGCTTGTCGGGGCGGTTGAGCAGGCGGTTGAGGTCGTTGCCCAGGTTGATGTTGCCTTCCTGCCCGCTGACCTGCGGCAGGCGTTCGAGCATCTCGCCCACGCGCTGGCGCAGCGCCGGCACGTTGACCTGCGCCTGGGTCAGCAGTGGGCCGGTCGAGCCGCCCTGCTGGTCGAGCAGCGCGGCCATCACGTGCACCGGTTCGAGCATGTTGTTGTCGCGGCCCACGGCGAGCGACTGGGCATCGGCCAGCGCCTGCTGGAAACGCGAGGTGAGCTTGTCCATCCGCATGAGGTGATCCCCTCTGAAAAAGTGTTGGCAGCAGCGCTGCCACTGAGCCGCAAGATGCGGACACGCCGGGGCGATTCAAGCCGATACGCCCGGCCTTCACGCGCGCTTCGCTAAGCTGTTGCCCGATGACTGCCCCTCGAAACGTGCCGCCAGCCCCCGAACTTCCCGCGCCGCCGCTGCCTGCACCCGGTGCGCGCTGGGCACTGTTCCTGGACGTCGACGGCACCCTGCTCGACTTTCAGGACGACCCTGCCGCGGTGGCGGCAACCCCGCCGCTGCTCGACCTGCTGCAGCGCCTGCATGGCGCGCTGGACGGCGCGCTGGCGCTGGTGAGCGGCCGCGCACTGCCCGACCTCGATGGACTGTTCGGGCAGCCATGGGCGATGGCCGGGCTGCACGGATTGCAGCTGCGCCACGCCGACGGCACCGGCCGCGAGCACTCCATCGACGCCAGCGCGCACGAGCAGCTCAGGCAGCGCGCCCGTGCCGCGCTCGAATCACTCCAGGACGTGCAGCTGGAAGACAAGGGCATGGCGATCGCCCTGCACTGCCGCCGCTCGCCCGAGCGCTTCGAGGCCATGCGCGAGGCCGCCACCGCCCTCGCCGATGCCACGCCAGGCTACGAGTTGCAGGCGGGCGACCTCGTGATGGAGATCAAGCCGGCAGGCATGGACAAGGGCCGCGCCGTGCGCGAGCTGCTGCAACGGGCCCCGTTCGCCGGCCGCCTGCCGATCTATGTCGGCGACGACCTGACCGACGAGCACGCCTTCGACGCGGTTTCCCGAGCTGGCGGCAGCGGCATCCGGGTCGGGTATCGCCTCCCCACTGCCGCGCAATTCACGCTGCCTAACCCGGCCGCCGTGCACGCTTGGCTGCTTCGCGTGCACCGCGCACTGATGCAAGGAGCCTCACCGCATGACCTCACCCCGCACGGAGACCGCGCAGGACAATCTTGAACTCGGCGTGATCGGCAACGGCAGCGTCGCCGCGCTGATCGACCAGCGCGCGCGCATCGTCTGGGCATGCCTGCCCACCTTCGACAGCGACGCCAGCTTCTGCGCCCTGCTCTCGCCCAAGCGCGAAGGCGGCGACTGGGCGATCGAGCTGCAGGATCTGGAGCGCAGCGAGCAGTGGTACGAGACGAACACGGCGATCCTCGTCACGCGGCTGTACGACCGCCACGGTGGCGCCGTCGAGATCACCGACTTTGCCCCGCGCTACCGCGCCCGCGGCCGGCTGTTCTACCCGGTAATGATCGCCCGGCGCGTGCGCCCGCTGGCCGGCTCGCCGCGCATCCGGGTGCTGATGCGGCCGCTGTGCGACTACGGCGCCAGCCCCGCCACGATCACCTCCGGCAGCAACCACCTGCGCTATCGGCTGGGCGACGCCACGCTGCGCCTGACCAGCGACGTGCCGGTGCCGATGATCGAGCGCGCGCTGCCGTTCGGACTCGATCGCCCTGCCCATTTCGTGCTCGGCCCGGATGAAACGCTGGACGAGAGCCCGGCCGACTTCATCGCGCTGGCGCTGCATCGCACGCAGCAATACTGGCTGGACTGGGTGCGCTACCTGTCGATCCCGTACGAATGGCAGGACGCGGTGATCCGCGCCGCCATCACGCTCAAGCTGTGCCAGTACGAAGCCACCGGCGCGATCGTCGCCGCGCTCACCACCTCGATCCCGGAGGCCGCCGGCACCGAGCGCAACTGGGACTACCGCTATTGCTGGCTGCGCGATGCGGCCTTCACCGTGCGGGCACTCAACCGGCTCGGCGCCACGCGCACGATGGAGAACTACATCCGCTACGTGTTCAACCTCGTCGCCGAGAACGAGGACGCGGAGATCGGGCCGGTATTCGGCATCACCTTCGAGCGCGAGCTGCACGAGCGCACCGCCGACGCGCTGGCCGGCTACCGCGGGATGGGCCCGGTGCGGGTGGGCAACGACGCCTGGCGGCAGCGGCAGAACGACGTCTACGGCTCGGTGGTGCTGGCCTCGGCGCAGCTGTTCTTCGACCGCCGCCTCGAGCACCGCGGCGACGTCCGCATGTTTGAGCGGCTGGAACGGATGGGCCGCGTGGCGGTGCGCATGGCCGAGCAGCCCGATGCCGGCCTGTGGGAATTCCGCGGCCGCGCCGCCGTACACACCTACTCGGCCGCCATGTGCTGGGCCGCCTGCGACCGTCTGGCGCATATCGCCACCGAGCTGGGCCTGGACGAGCGCGCGCGACACTGGCACGACGAGGCCACCGCACTGCACGCACGCATCCTGGAACGGAGCTGGAACGCGACGCTCGGCCACTTCGTCGACGCCTACGGCGGCGAGCATCTGGACGCCAGCCTGCTGCTGCTGGCGGACATCGGCTTCATCGAGGCGATGGACCCGCGCTTCGTCGCCACGGTCGATGCCGTGGGCAAGGCGCTGGGGCGCGGCGACCACCTGTTCCGCTACATCGCGCCGGACGATTTCGGCGCGCCGGAAACCAGTTTCAGCATCTGCACGTTCTGGTACATCGAAGCGCTCGCGGCCACCGGCCGGAGCGCGCGGGCGCGCGAGATGTTCGAGCGCATGCTGTCGCAGCGCAACGCGCTGGGCCTGCTGTCCGAAGACATCGCGCCGACCACCGGCGAGCACTGGGGCAACTTCCCGCAGACCTACTCGATGGTGGGGCTGATCCAGGCCGCCATGCGGCTGTCGCGCCGCTGGGAGGACGCGCTGTGAGCACCGGCAAGAAGCCCGGCCGGCTGGTCGTGGTGTCCAACCGCGTGGCCCTGCCGCAGGAAACCGCCACCGGCGGACTGGCCTCGGCGATGCGCGTGGCCATGCGCGAGCGCGGCGGCCTGTGGTTCGGCTGGAGCGGCAAGATCGGCCCGGACAGCGGTCACATCCACCGCACCCGGGACGAGTCGATCGACTACGCCACCATCGACCTCAACCGCACCGACCACGACGAGTTCTACGCCGGCTTCGCCAACCGCGCGCTGTGGCCGCTGCTGCATTACCGGCCGGATCTGGTGGATTACCAGCGCAACCATCTGGACGGCTATCTGCGCGTCAACGCGCTGTTCGCCGATCGCCTGGTCGAGCTGCTCCGGCCCGACGACGTGATCTGGGTGCACGATTACCACCTGATCCCGCTGGCTTCGCGCCTGCGCGAGCGCGGGGTGAAGAACCGCATCGGCTTCTTCCTGCACACGCCGCTGCCGGCCGCGGGCCTGCTGATCGGCCTGCCGCAGCACCGCGCACTGTTCGAGACGCTGGCCTCCTACGACCTGATCGGCGTGCACACGGCGCGCGACCTGCGCGCGCTGGAGGAATATTTCCTGCATGAGATCGGCGGCGCGATGCGCCCGGGCGGACGCATCCGCGCAGCCAACGGGCGCAGCTTCCGCGCCGGCGTTTTCCCGATCAGCATCGAGACCGCCCTGGTGGAGCAGACCGCCCGCGAAGCGGCCGAGCTGGAAGAGATCACCCAGCTGCGCGACAGCCTGCAGGGTCGCGCGCTGATCATCGGGGTGGACCGGCTGGACTACTCCAAGGGCCTGCCGGAGCGCTTTCGCGCCTACGACCATCTGCTCGAACGCGCCCCGGCGCTCCACCGGCAGATCACCTTCCTGCAGATCGCGCCGCCGTCGCGCGGATCGGTACCGGAATACCGCCAGATCCGCCGCGAGCTGGAGCGGCTGGCCGGCCACATCAACGGCAAGTACGCCGCGCCGGACTGGGTGCCGATCCGCTACGTCAACCAGTCCTTCCCGCACCGCCTGCTGACCGGCTACTACCGCACCGCGCGCGTGGCGCTGATCACCCCGCTGCGCGACGGCATGAACCTGGTGGCGAAGGAATACGTGGCCTGCCAGGACCCGAAGAACCCCGGCGTGCTGGTGCTCTCGCGTTTCGCCGGCGCCGCCGACGAGCTGACCGAAGCCCTGCTGGTGAATCCCGCCGACCCGGCCGAGGTGGCCAACGCGCTGGAGCGCGCCCTGAAGATGCCGCTGCGCGAACGCCGCCAGCGCTGGCGCGCCATGATGGACGTGCTGGAACAGCACGACATCACCGCGTGGTGCCAATCGTTCCTGCAGCGGCTGACCAGCTGACATCGGCCGCCATCCGGCAGGCCGCGGCACTCAGCTCGACGCTGGTGCGTCATCCAGCCAGATCACGCTGGCAAAGCGGCCGCTGCGCGCACCGTCGCGGCGGTAGGAATAAAAGCGCGCGTCGGTGAAGGTATCGAAGCCGCCGCCGCCCACCCGCGTCACCCCCATCATCGAGAGCCGGCGCCTTGCCAAGGCGGCCAGGTTGGCATGCCAGTGTCCGGGTCGGCTCGACGCAAAGCAGTTCGCTGCGTCCGCGTCGCCGTCGACGAACGCCGCCCGGACTTCCTCGCCCACCTCGTAGCTCGCCGCACCGATGCACGGACCCAGCCAGGCGCGCAGAGATGAGGGCTTCGCCGCCATCGTGGCCACCGTGCGTTCGATCACGCCAGCGGCCAGACCGCGCCAGCCGGCGTGCGCGGCACCAACCACCGAACCCGCGTCGTCACACAACAGCACCGGCAGGCAGTCGGCGGTGAGGATCACCAGTGGTTCGCCGCGCGTGCGCGTGACTGCCGCATCGGCGATGGGCTCCACGCTGTCGGTCCCTCCATGGGCCACGTAGACGTCGTTGCCATGCACCTGCTGCAGCCAGTGCGGCATGACGCCGAGGCCCAGCGCATCCCCCAACGCCGCCCGGTTGGCGCGCACGGCGGCTGGATCATCGCCGCTGCGCGCACCAAGGTTGAAGCGCTCGTAGGGACCCGCCGACATTCCCGGCCCCTGCCGCGTGGTGACGGCCGACCGCACGCCTGCCGGCGCCCCCCAGACGGGTACCAGCCAGCCCGGTGGTGCGAATGCCATGCGGCTACGGCTCCAGCGGCCCGCGCTCGGCGAGGTCCACGCGCAGCGCGTCGATCAAACCTTCCAGATCGGCCGGCCGCGGGGCGCTGAACGCCATCGACTCACCCGTGGCCGGGTGCACGAAGGCCAGCCGCTCGGCGTGCAGCGCCTGGCGGCGGAAACCGCGCAGCGTGGCCGCCAGCGCCTCGCTGGCGCCCTTGGGCAGGC
>DASUJJ010000120.1:0-2167 GCA_036279335.1 Dyella sp. | reverse complement strand
ACGACGTTCTTCTTCTTGTGGTGCTCGGGCTTGAGGAAGCTCGCGCACAGCGCCGGCGTGAACGACAGCGCGAGGAACGCCGAGAACGCCATCGACACGGCAATGGTCAGTGCGAACTGGCGATAGATGACACCCGCGCTGCCGGCCTGCAGAGCGCTCGGGATGAATACCGCGCTCAGCACGACCGTGATGGTGACGATTGCGCCGGTGATCTGCCCCATCGCCTTGCGCGTGGCGTCCTTCGGCGACAGGTTCTCCTCGGTCATGATGCGCTCGACGTTCTCGATCACCACGATCGCGTCGTCGACCACGATGCCGATGGCCAGCACCATGCCGAACAATGTCAGCTGGTTGATGGTGAAGCCCAGCACCAGCATGCCCAGGAAGGTGCCCAGCAGGGCCACCGGGATCACCAGCGTCGGAATGATCGTGGCGCGGATGTTCTGCAGGAACAGCAGCATCACCAGGAACACCAGCACGATCGCCTCGATCAGCGTGTGCACGACCTCGTCGATGGAGATCTTCACGAACGCGGTGCTGTCGTACGGGCTGAACCAGGTCACGCCCGGCGGGAAGCTGGGCGCCAGCTCGTCCATCTTGCCGCGCACGGCGGTGGCGACGTTGAGCGCATTGGCGCCCGGCAGCAGCTGGATCGCGAAGGCGCCGATCGGTTTGCCGTCCACGGTGGTGTTGAAGCCGTAGCTGCCCGGGCCGAAGCTGATCCGCGCCACGTCGCCCAGCTTGACGGTGGTGCCGTCCGGGTTGGCGCGCAGGATGATGCCGGCGAACTGCTCGGGGCTCGTGAAGCGGCCCTCGGTCGACACCGTCGCGGTAAAGCCCTGGCCCGGCAGCGCCGGGTCCGCACCGATCGAGCCGGCGGCGAACTGCACGTTCTGCGCGCGGATCGCGTTGAGCACCTGGGTCGCCGAGAGGTTGTAGCCGTGCAGCTTGTCCGGGTTCAGCCAGATGCGCATGGCGTACTCGGAGCCGAACTGGTTGGTGCTGCCCACGCCCGGCACGCGCGCGATCTGGTCGAGCACCTGGGTGCCGACGATGTCGCTCAGGCGGTCGCGGTCGATGTTGGGGTTATCGGACTTCAGCGCCACCACCATCAGGTAGCCGGAGTTGGCCTTGGCCACCACCACGCCCTGCTGGGTCACTTCCGAGGGCAGCCGCGGCGTGGCCAGCGAAACCTTGTTCTGCACCTGCACCTGGGCAATGTCCGGGTCGGTGCCGCTTTCGAAGGTCAGCGTGATGCTGGCGCGGCCGCTGGCGCTGGAGGAGGAGCTGAAGTACAGCAGATGGTCGATGCCCGTCAGCTGCTGCTCGATGACCTGGGTGACCGCCTTTTCGGTGGTCTCGGCGCTGGCGCCGGGATAGGACGCGCTCACCGTCACCGAAGGCGGGGCGATGTTGGGGTAGGACTCCACGCCCAGGTTGAGGATGGCCAGCACGCCACCCAGCGAGATCAGGATGGCCACCACCCAGGCGAAGATCGGGCGGTCGATGAAGAAACTCGGCATGGTGGGGCTCCCTTACTTGCCGCGCGCGGTCGCGGCGGCGGCGGGGGCCTTGGCGGCGGGGGCCTGGCCGGCCGGAGCCGGCGGCTGCCACGGCGTCGGCTTGGCCGGGGCGCCTTCCTTGACGTTCTGCACGCCCGAGACGATCACTTTCTCGCCGGCCTTCAGGCCGCTGGTGACCACCCAGTTGCCGCCCTGCATGGAGGCGGTGGTGATATCGCGGCGCGCGACCTTGCCGTCGGGGCCGACCACGTACACGTAGGCGCCCACGGTGTCGCGCAGCACCGCGGCCTGCGGCACCACGAACACGTTATGGCGCTGGCCCAGCGAAGCCTCCAGCGTGACGTACATGCCCGGCAGCAGGGTGTGCTCGGGGTTGGGAATGCGCGCGCGCAGCGATACCGCGCCGGTGGCCGGGTCCACCGAGGTGGAGGAGAAGTCGACCGTGCCCGGCTGTGCGTAGGTGCTGCCGTCGGGCAGGGTGATCCGCACGCTGGCGTTGTTGTTGCTCTTGCCGGCGACGGCCAGCGAGACGTTGCCCTGGCCCTGCGCCTGGCGCAGCTGCTCGAGCTCGGAGACGCTCATGTTGAAGTTCACGTACAGCGGGTCGATCTGCTGCACGGTAGTGAGCAGGGTGGCTTCGCCCT
>DASUJJ010000119.1:0-10111 GCA_036279335.1 Dyella sp. | reverse complement strand
GTGGCCACATCATGCACAGCCACTTGTCGTGCCGCAGCATGTCCTCGCCATCGACCGGGTTGGTGGACAGCCACTCCTTCATGATCGGCGAGTTGACGCCGTCGCTGTAGCACCAGCCCTCGTTGCCGGTGTTGTAGGGCGGGTCGATGAACACCAGGTCGACCTTGCCGGCGTAGCGGGGCAGCAGGCTTTTCAGCGCGTGCAGGTTGTCGCCGTGAATCACCAGGTTGCCGCCGAGATCCGGCGGGCCGATGCCCTTGTCCGCCTGCTCCACCAGCGGCCGGTACGGCACCGTGAGATGGTGGTTGTAGACGTATTCCTTTCCTTTGAAGAAGATCTCGGGCATGGGCGGCGCAGCCTGACGGGCAAAGTGGACCGCCCCATTATGGCCGTCCGGCCGCCGCGCGTAACCGTTTTAGCACCTTGCTGGCGTCCCCGGTTCGGTCCGTCGGGCCTGCCCGTTAGTGGTAGTCGTCCTCGCGCTGGTGGCGCACGGCGAGGATGGTGACGGTGGCGCTGTCGGTGATTTCGAACAGGGCGACGTAACCGGCCCCGCCGAAGGGGATGAGCAGTTCGCGCAGAAAGCTGTTGGCGTTATCCACCTTGCGGCAGGCAAACGGCATCTCTTCGAGAAATGTGTAGCCGCGCTCGATGGCTGCGCGTGCGCGCAGCGCCGCGGCGAAGTCCAACGGCGCGAGAAAATCCAGCAGGCGTTCGAGGTCGTCCTGCGCCGCCTGGCTGATCCGGATCTGGAAACTCACCGGGTGCGGGGCTGGTGGCGGGCGAGGACGGCATCCAGGGCTGCCAGCGATTGCTCCTTGCTGTAGTACACGCCGGTGCGCGCGGCCTCGTCCCGCGCCGCGAGCCCGCGCGCAATAAACTCGGACTGCGTGCGACGCCGGTTCACCTCGTCGCGCAGGGATTGCTCCATGAAGCTGGACAGGCTTTCGCCTTCGCGCAGCACAGCCTCGGCCGCTTCGCGCAGGGCGGGGTCGACGCGCAGGGAGGGCATGTTGGCGGTTTTCATGGAGCTGTCCTCATGCGTTGCATTTGCGACGCATACGCTAGCACGGTCCGGCAGGTGCGGCCAGTTCGACGCCGCGAGGTAAAAGTGGGTGTCGGATTCAGTTCCTCCATGTCGCTACCTCCGGAGCGGAATCGAGTCACCATGCGGCTGCGTCCGCAAGGCGATCGGTCGCGTAACGTTACTGCCAGCATCCGCATCAACCAGCAGGTCCCTCCGTGAACTCGACTGACTTCTTCCTCTACGCCCTCGGCCTCGGCGCCGTGCTCGCGATGGCCGTTGCCACCTGGGCGCTGAGCGTGGCCAGGCGCAACGTGGCGATCGTCGACAGCATCTGGTCGCTGATGTTTATCGCCGAGGCCTGCATCTACGTGTTCGGTGCGCCGGCGCCGAGTGCGCGCGGCTTGCTGGTGGTGGCGCTGGTCGGCCTCTGGGGGTTGCGGCTTTCGCTGCATATCACCGTGCGCAGCTGGGGGCACGGGGAGGATCGGCGCTATCAGGCAATTCGGGAGCGCAACGAGCCGGGTTTTGCGTTCAAGAGCCTGTATCTGGTGTTTGTGCTGCAGGCGGTACTGGCGTGGGTCATCTCGCTGCCGCTGTTCGGTGCTGCGATGGGTGCTTCCGCGCTGGGGCCGCTGGATGCAGCCGGCGCGCTGCTTTGGCTGGTGGGCTTCGTGTTCGAGGCCGGTGGCGACTGGCAGCTCAGCCGGTTCAAGGCCGACCCGGCGAACAAGGGCAAGGTGATGGATCGCGGGCTGTGGCGCTGGACGCGGCATCCCAACTACTTCGGCGACTTCTGCGTGTGGTGGGGGCTGTACCTCATCGCGCTGTCGGCGGGGGCGTGGTGGAGCGTGGTGGGGCCGCTGCTGATGTCGGTGCTGCTGATGCGCGTGTCCGGGGTGACCCTGCTGGAGAAGGACATTGGCGAACGCCGCCCCAAGTACGCCGACTACATCCGACGCACCAACGCGTTTTTTCCGGGGCCGCGCAAGCGCTGAGAGCCGGCGCGTACCTGCTGGCCTGACAACATCCGCGCAGCGCTCCGGGTGGATCCCCGCGGGCTGCACGTACTACCTGCCGCATCACCCGACATTCCACGCCTGCCCACGGACATGCCATGACGACGCGAAACCTGCTGAAACTCCTCTTCTCGGCGATCTTCCTCACCATGCTCGTCTACACGAGCTGGGCCAGCCTGCAGCAGCCGGTGATGCAGTGGCAGGGGCTGACCGGACCCGACCGTTACTGGACCATTGCGACGCTGCTCGACGCGTACTTCGGCTTCCTCACGTTCTACGTGTGGGTGTGCTTCAAGGAGCGCCGCGCCCTGCCGCGGGTGGGCTGGTTCGTGGCGATCATGCTGCTCGGCAACATGGCGATGTCGGCCTACGTGCTGCTGCAGCTGCTGCGGCTGCGGCCCGATCAGGACGTCTCGGAGATCCTGGTGTCGCGGCGGCACGAGGCCTGAGGCAACGCTTCACGCTCTTGCGGAAACCGGGCCCGGTGATGGCTCCGCCGACGAGGCGGGCGCAGCATCGGGCCGCGCTTCCTGATGCGTGGCGGCGAGGTAGGCGCCCAGGGCGAGCATGGCCACCAGCGCGATCATGAAGGCGATGAGTGCAACGCGGCGGGAGCGGGCGGAGAGTTTCATGGCGGCGCGGGTTCTGGCGGGGTGGAGTTGAGCCTGCGCCTTCAGATGTTTCGTGGCCGTGGATCGGGCGCCCGCTGATCCTGACATCCGTTCGGCAGGCCAGCGTCGGCTTCACTCCGCAGCCGAGGCGCAGCGAGGTGGACCGGCAATGGGCGTGGCTTGCGTGGGGCGCGCGGCGTCAGCGCCTTCGCCGCAGCAGCATGACGAACCAGCCCATGCCCGCCAGCCCCAGCGCCAGCCCGATGGCGGCGCCCCACAGCGCGCCGCGGTCGCCGTCGATGAGCTCGCCGAGCCCGAAGCCAAGCAGGAAGAAAAGCGGTACCGGCAGGCAGCCCATCGTCACATCGTCCTCGTGCAGTGCCAGCGCACAGGGTAACGATCACGGCGCGCCTGCGCCGGTGCGCGTTGGCGTGTGCGGCACGAGCGAGGCATCATCGGCTTTTGACCGAACGCGAGCCCGCCCCATGGATGGTGTTCCCACGCCTGCGCCGCCCTACGAACGTGCCCCCGAAGGCACGCGCGACGAGCAGCGCATGGCCGATGGCCAGATGCTGGTGCGCCGCCGCTGGACGCTGCCGGGCGCGGCACGCGCGGTGCTCCTTGTGCACGGGCTGGGCGAGCACAGCGGCCGCTACCGCCATGTGGCGGCGTGGTTCAACGCACGCGGCTATGACGTGATGGCCTACGACCAGCGCGGTCACGGCATGAGTCCGGGGCGGCGCGGGGCGCTGGCGCGCGGCGACGATCTGCTTTCCGATCTGGCCACCGTGTATGCCGACTATGCAGCGCAGGCGCAGGCGCCGGCCCTGCCGCTGCTGCTCGGCCACAGCATGGGCGGACTGGTCGCCGCGCGCGCGGTGCTGGACGGTCGCGTCACGCCGGCGGCCCTGGTGCTGTCGTCGCCCGCTTTCCGCAGCCACGAGGCGACCTGGTTGCAGTCGCTGGCGGCCGTGCTGTCGCGCACGCTGCCCAACCTGCCGCTGCGCACCGGGCTGGCGGTGGAGCACCTGTCGCACGATGCGTCGGTGCTGGCGGCCTACCGCCGCGATCCGCTGTGCAGCGCGCGCATCACCCCGCGGCTGGCCGATTTCATCTTTCGCGCCGGGCCGTCGTGCATCGCCGACGCCTCGCGCCTGAGGGTGCCTACCCTGCTGCTGGCCGCGGGCGCCGATCGCCTGGTGGATGCCGCGGGCAGCCGCGAGTTCGCCTCCGCCGCGTGGGCCACCCGCCAGCTCACCGCGCGCCATTTCGACACGCTCTACCACGAGCTTTTCAACGAGGCCGAGCCGGCGCGCAGCCAGGTGATGAAGCAGCTCGGCGACTGGCTGGGGCGTCTGCCGGGGTGAGCCTCTCCGTTCGGGTTGCGTTGAGCGTCGCTCGCGACGGCAAGCAAAGTCCAAGCGTCTTGGCGACGGCGGGCGCCTCGACTTCGGCGCGGTGCGCCTACGCTCAGCGCGAACGGTGCGGGACGTAATGGAACGAGGCCCCAGAGCAGGCGGGCACACTTTGACGTGCAATCACCCGCCGCTGTGGCGCGTCGATCAATGCGTCCTGTGCGTTCATGAGCTCGATCGGCAGACAGAAGCAACCAGCCGTTCTCGCTGAGCGTTGCTCGCGACAGCGAGCAAAGCCGAAGCGGCTCGGAGGGGGTGGTGGGCGCTTCGACTTCGGTGCGTCGCACCTACGCTCAGCGCGAACGGTCGAGGGCATTTGAACGGTGGCCCCGGCTCGGCTTGGGCTGGCTCGGCGGAGCAACGATTCGCAGCGGGAAGGGGACGTGCCGCGAACGGCTCAATGGTGTGGTGTTGGCAGGCCGCCCCAGCATCACGTTGCACTGCCGCTCACGCAACGCGCTCGCCTCAGTGCACGAGAAAACCGTTCGCGCTGAGCGTCGCTTGCGGCAGCAAGCAAAGTCGAAGCGCCACGCGAGGAGCGCGCTTCGACCGGCGCTTCGCGCCTACCCTCCACGTCAACGGTGATCGCCCGCCCGCGAAGCCGTCATTCCAGCGGATGCTGGAATCCAGTGCCTTCCGGGACCGGGTGGATGCGTGGCCTATGTCGTGACCAGCGTCTCCCGCGTGGCCAGGCGTTGGCCTGTTCGGCGCCGGAAATGACCGCAGCATGTCCTCTCGTGGCTGCCCCTCGGGACCGCTTACATCGCCCCCCGCAGCAGGCATAGACTGAGCGACATGCGCCCCCGCGATCTCGGGTTTTTGCTGGCCTTCTCCACGGCACTGCTGCCGGCCGGAGCGTGGCAGCTCATGCGCTTTGGCGTGCCGCCCTCGCTTGCCGCCTGGTTCCCGGTGGTTTTCATCTTTGGCGTGGTGCCGTGGATCGACGCGCTGTGCGGCATCGAACGGCGCAACGAGGACGATGCAGCCGTGGCCACGCGGCTGGAGCACGCGCGCTACTTCCGCATGCTTACCGCGCTGGTGGTGCCGGTGTGGCTGGGTCTGCTGGCGTGGTGCACGGCGCGCTTCGCGGCGCTGGACAGCCTGCCGGCGCAGCTGGGCTGGCTGGTGTCGACCGGAGTGATTGGCGGCACGCTGGCAATCAATCCGGCGCACGAGCTGATCCACAAGTCCACGCGCTGGGAACCGCTGCTCGGCGGCCTGCTGCTCACCTCGGTGGGCTATGCCGGCTTCAAGGTGGAGCACGTGCGGGGGCATCACCTGCATGTGGCCACGCCGGAGGATTCGTCCTCGGCGCGACTGGGCGAGTCGGTCTACGCCTTCGTACCGCGCGCGCTGTGGCGCAACGTGCGCAATGCGTGGCGGCTGGAGGCGCAGCGGCTGCGCGGGCGCGGTCGCTCGCCATGGTCGTGGCGCAACGAGATGGTGGCCTGGTACGCGCTGTGGCTGGCGTTCATGACGGTCTTTGCGTGGGCCGGCGGATGGCACGCGCTGGGGTTCTTCCTGGGGCAGGGGCTGATCGCGGCGGCCACGCTGGAGGTCATCAATTACGTCGAGCACTACGGGCTGGAGCGGCGCCTGATTGCTCCCGGCCGCTACGAGCGCGTGACCCACCATCATTCGTGGAACGCGCCGCAGCGCTATACCAACTGGCTGCTGTTCAACCTGCAGCGGCACTCCGATCACCACGCCGTGGCACGACGACGTTACCAGGCGCTGCGCCACCACGAAGACAGCCCGCAGCTGCCGGCAGGCTACGCTACGATGTTCGTACTCGCCTTGCTGCCGCCGCTGTGGCGCCGGGTGATGAATCCGCGCGCGCTGGCCTGCCGGCATTGAGGGGAGCCTGCCACGCCGCAGAACCAGTGCCAGGCGCTGGATCTTGAGTCCTCTCCCTTGAGCTTGCTCGGGGTTGGGTGAGGGGGCGCTTCTGATCTGGTGGGGCGGGGCGAGTCGGCTCATTTCGGAAAGCGAAGGCCCCCTCACCCCAGCCCTCTCCCTCGAACGGTGAAGCTGTTCAGGGGAGAGGGCTCCCAAAGCACGGCCGTGATCCGCGCGGTGGAATGCCGCACAGCTTTGACCCACGTCAGCGACGGCGGGCTGCTGCAAACGCACAATAGTCGTATCGACAGGGGAGGCAGCATGCCGAACACGGAGTATTACAACGACAAGGTGGTGCGGCAGTTTCTGCTCGCTGCCGCGGTGTGGGGGATCATCGGCATGTCGTTCGGCGTCTACGCCGCGGCCGAGCTGATGTGGCCGGCGCTGAACTTCGACATCCCCTGGATGACCTTCAGCCGGATCCGCCCCGATCACACCTTCGGCGTGATCTTCGCTTTCGGCGGCTCGGCGCTGATGGGCACCTGCTACTACGTGGTGCAGCGCACCGGCCATGCGCGCCTCGCGCTGGGCAAGCTGGCGGGGTTCACCTTCTGGGGCTGGCAGCTGATCTGCGTGCTGGCGATGGTGACCATGCCGCTGGGGCTGACCCAGAGCAAGGAATACGCCGAGCCGGAGTGGTTCATCGACATCCTGATCGCGGTGGTGTGGGTGAGCTTTGGCGTGGTGTTCTTCGCCAGCCTCACGCGGCGGCGCATCCAGCACATCTACGTGGCCAACTGGTACTACGGCGCCTTCATCATCGCGGTGGGCCTGCTGCACATCGTCAACAACCTGGTGATTCCGGTGTCGCTGTGGAAGTCGTACCCGATCTACTCGGGCGTGGTCGATGCGATGGTGCAGTGGTGGTACGGCCACAACGCGGTGGCGTTCTTCCTCACCGCCGGCTTCCTCGGGATGATGTACTACTTCGTGCCGCGCCAGGCGCAGCAGCCGCTGTGGAGCTACCGCTTCTCCATCGTGAATTTCTGGGCGCTGATCTCGGTGTACATGTGGGCCGGCGCGCACCACCTGATGTACACCGCGCTGCCGGACTGGGTGCAGTCGGTGGGCATGGCGTTCTCGCTGATCCTGTTGATGCCCAGCTGGGGCTCGGCGGCCAACGGCCTGCTCACCTTCAAGGGCTCGTGGGAGCGGCTGCGCACCGACCCGGCGGCGAAGTTCATGGTGATGTCGCTGGTGTTCTACGCGGCGGCCACCTTCGAGGGCTCGATGATGGCGGTGAAGACCGTCAACTCGCTCTCGCACTACACCGACTGGACCATCGCCCACGTGCACTCGGGCTCGCTCGGCTGGGTGGCGATGATCACCATCGGCTCGCTCTACGCGATGGCGCCGCGCGCGCTGGGCCAGCCGGCGATGTACTCGCGCAAGGGCATGGAAACCCACTTCTGGCTGCACATGATGGGCACGCTGCTGTACGTCGGCTCGATGTGGACCGCCGGCATCACCGAGGGCGTGATGTGGCGCGCCACCCAGCCGGACGGCTCGCTCACCTACGCCTTCATCGACAGCCTGATCGCGGTGAAGCCGATGTACCTGATCCGCTGGAGCGGCGGCGTGCTGATCCTCTCGGGCATGTGGGTGATGGCGTGGAACCTGTGGCACACCGCGGCCGACGCGCGCGCGCATTTGATCAAGCCGATCCCGGTGCCGATCCCCGAGCCGGTGCCGCACCAGGTGCCCGCCCCGCTGCCGGCAATGGGCTGAGGAGACCGCCATGGCCTACAAACATTTCGAAGCGATCGAGAAGCACGCCGGCCTGCTCGGCATCCTCATCGCGATCATGGTGTCGATCGGCGGACTGGCCGAGATCACCCCGCTGTTCATGGAAGCCCACGCGGTGAAGGCGCCGCCGGGCGTGCGGCCGTACGACGCGCTGCGCCTCGCCGGCAAGGACGTCTACGTGCGCGAGGGCTGCTATCTGTGCCATTCGCAGATGATCCGCGCGCTGCGCGCCGAGACGCAGCGCTACGGGCATTTCTCCGAGGCGGAGGAGTCGGTGTACGACCGCCCGTTCCAGTGGGGCTCCAAGCGCACCGGGCCGGACCTGGCCCGCGTCGGCGGCAAGTACTCCGACCAGTGGCAGCGCCTGCACCTGATGAACCCGCGCCAGCTGGTGCCGGTGTCCAACATGCCCGGCTATCCGTGGCTGGCCGAGAAGAAGCTCGATGTGGCCGACATCCAGGCGCGCATGCGCACGCTGCGGACGCTCGGCGATCCGTATACCGATGCCGATATCGCCGCCGCACCCGCCGCGCTGGACGGCAAGACCGAGATGGACGCGCTGATCGCCTACCTGCAAGGCCTGGGCATCAAGAACGAGCCGGCGGCCGCGGCCAAGGCAGCAGGAGCGGCGCCATGATCAGTCCGGTGTGGGGGCACGTCACCGGGGTGGTGACCGTGGTGCTGATGGTCACCTTCGTGGCGATCTGGATCTGGGCCTGGCGCAAGCGTCACCGCGCCACGTTCCAGCGCATGGCCGCGCTGCCGATGGAAGACAGCGCACCGAACCCGGAGGAGCAGGCATGAGCGCGGGCTGGTCGTTGTGGGTGATGTCGCTGATCGTGCTCAACCTGGGCATCACGCTGTTTCTTTTCCTGTGGGGTCCGCGCGCGAAGATCCCCACCCTGCCCGACGGCACCAGCGGCCACGTGTGGGCGCACGGCACGCTGCGCGAGGGCGTGCGCCAGCTGCCGCTGTGGTGGGTGCTGTTTTCCGCGTCGATGTTCGTCGCCGGCTTTGCCTATCTGGCGCTGTACCCGGGCTTTGGCAATCACAAGGGCCTGCTGGGCTGGACCGCGCACGGCGAGCTGGCGCGCGATGTGGCCGCCAACGACGCCAAGCTGGACGAGCTGCTGGTGCGCTTTCGCCAGTACCCGGTCGAGCAACTGGCCGGCGATCCGGCAGCGATCCAGATGGGCAAGCGGCTGTTCCTCGACAACTGCGAGGCCTGCCACGGCCGCGAGGGCCGCGGCAACATGCTGGTCGGCGCGCCCAACCTTACCGACCATGACTGGCTCTACGGCGGTGACGGCAAGGCCATCCTCACCAGCATCCAGAACGGCCGCGCCGGCGTGATGCCGCCGTGGGCCAGCCTCGGCGAGCAGAACGTGAAGAACCTCGCGCAGTACGTGCTGAGCCTGTCCGGCGCGCCGCACGACGCGGCGAAGGCCGCAGCAGGCCAACCGCTGTTTGCCACCTGCGCGGCGTGCCATGGGCCGGAAGGCAAGGGCAACCAGGCGCTGGGCGCGCCCAATCTCACCGACAACATCTGGCTGCATGGCGGCACCGTGGCCGACATCGAGCGCACCATCGGCGGCGGACGCCAGGGCGCGATGCCGGCATGGAGCTCGCGTCTCACCGACGACCAGATGCGCGTGCTCGCCGCCTACGTCTACCACCTCGCCCACCCGGCCGCGGCGGCCGTGCCCGATGCCCAGGCCGCCCGCTGACCGCAGCGGTGCCTGGTACCGCCAGCCGGTGCTGTGGCTGGGTATCGCCGTGTTCGTCGCCTCGATGGCCGGCTGCATCTGGATCATCGTGATCGGCGCGCGGCATCACGATGTGCCGGTGGATGCGCCGCGTCCCGTGTTCGGCGTGCCCGCTCGCGGACATGCGACACCGGCGGCTTCGGTGCAGGCCGCATCCGCCTCGCCCGCAACCTCGTCCAGCGCGCCATGAACAGCGCCTGGGCCCAGCCGCAGCTGGCCGCGCAGGTGCTGCGGCCGCGTCGCGACGGTCGCGCCGAAGTCACCCTGCGCGTGGCGCCGCTCGCCGACGCCCGCCGCGTGCTGCGGCTGGAGCAGGCGCTGCGCGCCCTGCCCGGCGTGCAGCGGGTGGGCGTGGAGCTGGCCAGCCAGCGCGTGTCGGTGGTGTGGGATCCGGCGCGGCAAAGCCTGCCCGGCCTGCTCGACGCGATCGCCGCGATCGGCTGCCGTGCGCAGCCGCTGCCGCGCGCGCGGGTGGATGAAGACCCGCGCCGCGAGGCGCACGACGCGCTCAAGCGCCTGCTGGTGGCCGGCATGTGCGCGATGCAGGTGATGACCTACGCGTTGGTGATCTACCTCGGCGTGGTCGACTTCGTCGACTTCAGCACGCGCCATCTGTTTCGCTGGCTGGGCC
>DASUJJ010000118.1:0-16634 GCA_036279335.1 Dyella sp. | reverse complement strand
CCAGGGCTGGCGCATCCAGATCAAGCGCTATCCCGAGCTCACCCGCATCGGTGCCTGGCGCACACCGCCGAACGCCGGTCGCTATGGCGAGCCGAAGCGCTACGGCGGCTTCTACACGCAGGACGAGATCCGCGACATCGTCGCCTACGCCGCCGCACGCCACATCACCGTGGTACCGGAGATCGACCTGCCCGGCCACGCCACCGCGGCCGTGGCGGCGTACCCGCAGCTCGGCGTCACCGGCAAGCACGTCGCCGTGTCGGCCGACTGGGGCGTCAACACCACGCTGTACAACCCCAGCCCCGCCACCGTGGGATTCATGCAGCACGTGCTGGACGAGGTGATGGCGCTGTTTCCCTCGCGCTACATCCACCTCGGCGGCGACGAGGCGGTGAAGGACGAATGGCAGGCCTCGCCTGCGGTGCAGGCGCAGCGCAAGCGCCTCGGTCTGGCCAGTAACGACGCCCTGCAGAGCTGGTTCATGGATCAGCTCGGCAGCTATCTCGCCGCCCACGGCCGCCGCATGATCGGCTGGGACGAGATCCTCGATGGCGGCGTGCCCGGCAATGCCGCGGTGATGTCCTGGCGCGGCAGCGCGGGCGCCGTGGCCGCCGCGCAGAAGGGTCATGACGTGGTGCTGTCGCCCGCGCCGGACCTGTACTTCGACCAGCTGCAGAGCAATCGTGCCGACGAGACCACCGGCCGTATTCCAGTGAAGTCGCTGGCCGACATCTACGCCTTCGAACCCGTGCCCAAACAGCTCGATGCCGCGCAGGCCGCTCATGTGCTGGGTGCACAGGCGAACGTATGGACCGAGCACATGCCGAGCTTCGCGCACATCGAGCATGCGGTATTCCCGCGCCTCGACGCGTTAGCCGAGGTGACCTGGACGCCCGCCGCGCGGCGCGACTGGCCCGATTTCCTCGCCCGCCTGCCGGTGCAGCTGGCGCGCTACCGCGCCGCCGGCATCGGCTACGCCGACAGCGCGTTTGCGCCCTCGATCGAGCTCGATGCGGAAGCCGCACTGTCCAGTGGCCATGCGGTGGTCACGCTCGCCAACCAGGCGCGCTTCGGCACGCTGCGCTACACGCTCGACGGCAGCGCGCCGGGTGCGACATCGCTGATCTACGTCGCGCCGTTCACGGTCGAGCTACCCATCACCGTGCGCGCCGCCACATTCACCGCGGACGGCAGCCCGCTCGCCGCGCCACGCACGCGGACGATCGACCGCGCGTCTTTGCTTGCCCGTGACGGCAGCGCGCTGGTCAACTGCCCCGGCAGCGCGTTCCGCCTGCGCGTGCAGCCGGAGGCGGATGCGACCACGCTGGCGCCGGTCTACACCGTGCCGCTGTTCAACAGCTGCCAGCAGTGGCCGGCCGCGCCGCTGGACGGCATCACCGCGCTGCGCGTGACGCTGCAGCGCCTGCCCAACAACTACGCCCTCGCGCACGAGGCCAAGCTCGTCGTGCAGCGTCCACGCGCCACGCCGTTCGGCGAGCTGGTGGTGCATCGCGATGGCTGCGATGGCGCCGTGCTGGCCAGCTGGCCGCTGCCCGATCCCGCGCATTCGCCGCGCTCGTTGCACTTCGACTCTTCCATTGCGCCGCCTGCCGGCAAGCACGACCTCTGCTTCGTCATCACCGCGCCCACCGACCGTCCGCTGCATGCGTTGGACCGGGTGGAGTTGGGGGAGGGCGCAAGCTGGTCATCCAGCGTCTTCGGTCTCCGCGATCCACCGCGTGACAAACATCCGAGCCATGCCTGAATCCACCCGCCACCCATCCGGCCCACGCCTCGCCTCCGTCGACGCCCTGCGCGGCCTCACCGTGGCGGCGATGCTGCTGGTCAACGACCCCGGCGACTGGGATCACGTCTACTGGCCGTTGGAACATGCCGCGTGGCACGGCTGCACGCCGACCGATCTGATCTTCCCGTTCTTCCTGTTCATCGTCGGCGTGTCGATTGCGCTCGCCTTCGGCCCAAAGCTCGAACGTGGCGACACGCGCGCGCCGCTGTGGCGGGCGGCGTTGGTGCGCGCGCTGCGCATCCTCGCGCTTGGGCTGGCGATCAATGTCCTTGCCGCGTGGCTGATGCCCGGCGCGCATCTTCGCCTGCCGGGAGTGCTGCAGCGGATCGCGCTGTGCTTTGCTTTCGCTGCCACGTTCGCGCTGTACACGCGGCCGCGGACCCAGGGCGCGACGATCGTGGCGATTCTCGCCGGCTATGCATGGCTGTTGCATCTGGGCGGCACGCTGGCGCCATGGGACAACCTCGTCAGCCGCAGCGACAGCGCGCTGTTCGGCCGCTTCGTCTACCAGATCGATCCGCTCACCGGCCGCGGCCACGATCCGGAAGGACTGCTCGGCATGCTGCCGTCGCTGGCTACCACGCTGCTCGGCCTGTGGGCCGGTCGATGGCTGCGTGCCGGTCGCGCGCCGTGGCTGTGGCCGGCCGGCATCGCGCTGCTGGCCGCAGGTGGAGCCTGGTCGCTGGCGCTGCCGTTCAACAAGAACCTGTGGACGCCGTCGTTCGTGCTGTGGACCGGCGGCTGGGCCATGCTCGCGCTGGCGCTGTGCCACGCCGCCGTCGACCACCGCGGCTGGCCGCCGATCGGCCGCCGCTTCGGTGTCAACGCCATCGCCGCGTATGCCGGCTCGGAGCTGATGCAGATCCTGCTGCCCGCCACGGGCGCGCAGCAGTTGCTTTATACCGACGGCCTGGCGCGCTGGGTTACTCCCGTGGCCGGACCGTACGCGGCTTCGCTGGCGTGGGCGATCGGCTTCGTCGCGCTGTGGTGGGCCATCGTGTGGGTGATGGATCGGCGCGGCGTGCACTTGCGCCTCTAGCGGTCGTTATCATCGTCCGCCAAATCTGTCCCATGGAGTCGACGATGAAGTTTCTGCCGTTTGCCGTGCGCCGTGTCCTATGGCCCGCTTGCAGTGCCGCACTGCTGGCCGGTTGCGCGGGCGTCACCACGATGCCACCGCCGCAGTCGTCTGCATCCGCCGCCATCAGCGTGCCGGCGATCGCGCGCCCGTCGGGCGAGACGCCCGCCTGGTGGTTCCGCGCCGGCGCGGCGCAGGCGGCGGCCGCCTCGACCCAGGCGCAGGCCGGTGGCCAGCACGCGAAGAACGTCATCGTGTTTCTGGGCGACGGCATGAGCTTGCCGACCATCGCGGCGGCGCACGTGCTGGCCGGCGAGCGCGCCGGCGTGGACGGCGAGAGCTACCGACTGAGCTTCGAGCAGTTCCCCTTCAGCGCGCTCAGCCGCACCTACGAGACCGATCAGCAGACGCCCGATTCGGCCGGCACCATGACCGCCATCATGACGGGCGTGAAGACTCGCGCCGGCGCCATCGGCGTGTCGCAGTTGCCGCGCCGGCAGGACTGCGCAGGCAGCCGCGGGCAGGAGCTGGTCACCACGCTGGAGCTGGCCGCCGCCGCGGGCATGAGCACCGGCGCGGTGACTACCGCGCGCATCACCCATGCCACCCCGGCGGCCACCTACGGCCATCTGCCCGAGCGCAACTGGGAGGTGGACGCCGAGCTCACGCCCGAAGCCAAGGCTGCCGGGTGCAAGGATTTCGCCGCGCAGCTGGTGGACTTCCCCGGCGACGGCCTGACCGTGGCGATGGGCGGCGGCCGCACCGAGTTCATGCCTGCCGGCGCGGCCGATCCCGAGCACGCCACCGCGGTCGGCCGGCGCCTGGATGGCCGCGACCTGATCGCAGAATGGACGGCCAGACATCCGCAGGGCCGCTATGTGTGGAACCAGCGCCAGCTCGACGCGCTCGACCTCGTGCACACGCCGCGACTGCTTGGCCTGTTCGAGCCCTCGCACATGGACTACGAGCACGAGCGGCCGCACGATGCAGGCGGCGAGCCCAGCCTGGCGCAGATGACCCGCGCCGCGATCACCGTGCTCAGCCAGAACCCGAATGGCTTCTTCCTGATGGTGGAAGGGGGCCGCATCGACCACGCGCTGCACGCCGGCAACGCGTTCCGTGCGCTGGACGAAACCATCGCCTTCGCCGACGCGGTCAAGGCCGCGCAGCAGGCGACGGACCCGGCCGACACGCTGATCGTGGTTACCGCCGACCACAGTCACACCATGACCTTCGCCGGCTACCCGCGCCGCGGCAACCCGATCCTGGGCAAGGTGCGTGGCGCCACCAGCAGCTACGACGAGGAGAGCGCTCCGGGCCTCGCACTTGACGCCACTGGCCTGCCTTACACCACGCTGGGCTTCGCCAACGGGCCAGGCTATACCGGTGCCAGCGATCGCCAGAGCGAAGGCCCCAAGCACTACCCGCATGCGCCCAACCGCATCAGCGCCGCCACCCAGGGACGCCCCGATCTCACCCACGTCGACACCACCGATCCGGACTACCTGCAGGAAGCCACCGTGCCGCTGAAGGCCGAGACGCACGGCGGCGAGGACGTGGCGATCTTCGCCAACGGCCCCGGTGCGGCGGCCTTCCACGGCGAGCTGGAGCAGAACGCGATCTTCCACGTCATCGTGCAGCACACCCCGCGTCTGCGCACCGAACTGTGCAGCCTCGGCAGCTGCAACGCCGCCGGCGTGCCGGTCGAGCGCCCGCTGTATGCACGCTGGCTGGAGCAGGTACAGCACGGCCGATAAGCGGGGCGATCATGCCCCTCTTCCGCCGGGAGAGGGGTTTGAGTGGGGGTTCGGCCGGCGCGTGACGAGGAGCGCCGCCGCCATCGCCCTGCAACCAACGCTGCGTACAACGTGCGGCATCCTCCTGCCGGTCACGTCCGTGCATCGCCTAAGCTGTCTCACCGCTCTGATTGGACTGCTGCCGATGACCACCGCGCTGCACGCCGCCGAGCAACCGCTTGCCCCGCGGGTGCTGGTGATCGGTCACCGCGGCGCCAGCGCGCTGCGGCCCGAGCACACGCTGGCTTCGTACGCCAGGGCGATCGCCGACGGCGCCGACATGATCGAGCCGGACCTGGTGATGACCCGAGATGGCGTGATGGTGGCGCGCCACGAGAACGAGATCGGCGGTACCACCGACGTCGCCGGCCACCCCGAGTTCGCCGCGCGCAAGTCCACCAAGCTGATCGACGGCCAGCGCGTCGCCGGCTGGTTCACCGAGGACTTCACCCTCGCCGAACTGAAAACCCTGCGCGCCCGCGAGCGCCTGCCCGAGCTGCGCGGCACCGGCCGGGACGGCCAGTTCCCGATCGCCACGCTGGACGAGATCATCGACTTCGTCGCCGCCGAATCGGCCGCGCGCGGGCGGGTGATCGGGCTGATTCCGGAGATCAAGCACGGCACGTACTTCCGGCACCTCGGCCTGCCGATGGAAGACGCGCTGCTCGGCGCGCTGGCTGCGCATGCGTACACGCGCACCGCGCCGGTGGAGATCCAGTCGTTCGAGATCGCCAACCTGAAGTACCTGCGCGGCAAGCTCGGCAAGGCGTATCCGAACATCACCCTGCTGCAGCTGATCGACGCGCCGGCAATGCATCCGGCCGACGTGCTCGCGGCCGGCGGCACGCTCAGCTACGCGCAGATGATCACGCCGGCAGGGCTCACGGCGATCGCGCAGTACGCCGATGCGATCGGGCCGCACTGCCACGCCATCATCCCGACCACTGCCGATGGCCATCTCGGCAGCCCCACCGCGCTGGTGCACGACGCCCACGCCGCTGGTCTGCAGGTGCATGCGTACACCTTCCGCCCGGAGAACGTCTTTCTGGCCAAGGAGTACTGGCTGGGCAGCGACCCAGGCACCCGCCACGGGGCCGGCATGCTGGCGCAACTGGCGCTGTATCTGGACGCCGGCATCGATGCGTTTTTCACCGACGATCCGGCGCTGGGCCGGCAGGCCGTCGACGCGCGCTGAAGCGCAGCGGGTCGGCTGCGGAACAGGTGGCTGCGCCCATCCGATCGCCGGGCGTTGGTGACCCACCAAAAAAAACGCCACCCGTTTCCGGGTGGCGTCGATACCGCTCAGGACGAGGTCGGGACCAGGTCCCGACCTCCGCTTTGCACGATCAGAAATCGTACGAAGCGCTGACACGCACGTAGCGCGGGGCTTCAAAGAAGATGCCCTGGTTGTACGTGTTGGACACCGTGTACCGGTCGGCCTCGAAGACCGAGTCGGACTGCACGGCCTTGGTTTCGTTCAGCACGTTGAACACATCCAGGCTGAAGGCCAGCTTGTGGTCAGCGAACGCGGGGCGGTAGGCCACGCTCAGGTCCAGCTTCTTGGTCCACGGATTGCGACCGGCGGCGCCCGGCGCCGACGGGGAGCCCGCGCACCAGTGGTAGTTGCCGCCGTAGCTGACCGGATCGGACTCGTCGGTGCCGAAATAGCCCAGGCAGCTCTTCGGCGAACCGGACTGCACGCGCAGCGCGCCGGACAGCATCCACTCCGGATTCAGCTGGTAGCTGCCGCGGATCTTCAGCTGGTGGCGACGGTCGTTCGCCAGCAGGCCGTAGGCGTTGTCCATCAGGGCGGCCGCATCCCAGTCCTGCGTCTTGGACACGTCGTCCTGACCGATGTCGGACTTCACCTGGCCCTCGGTGTTGCCGTAGCTGCGCGAGAAGGTGTAGTCCACGCGCGCCTGCCACTTGCCGTCGAACGGATGCTCCAGGTACAGGTCCAGGGCGTAGTACTTGCGCTTGGCGCCTTCGGTGAAGCCCCAGTCTTCCTTCGACATGCGGATCAGCTCGGAGCCCGAGCCATCGGCGTAGTTGACCTTGAACGTGTTGGTCTCGCCCGGGTTGAAGATGTAGCAACCGCGGAAGTCCAGCGCGCTGGAGTCCAGGCCCGATGCGTCGGCCTTGTCGGCCAGGCGCTGGATGTCGCACACGTCGTCGATGGCGGTCTGCAGCTCGCGGTACGTCATCTTGGCGCCGGTCACCCACTGCTGGCCCAGCGCCTTGTCGAAGCCGAACATCACTTCGTCCTGGTACTGCGACTTCAGGTTGGTGGCCGCGACGGTCTGCGGATCGGGAGCGACGCCGTATTCACCGTTGGACGACACCGGGCCCGGGCCGATCGACTGCCGGCCGGTCGGATTGCCTTCGGCGTCGATGCCGCTGTAGGTGAAGTATTCGTCCGTGAACGTGGACGGCGACGCGCCACGGATCGCCACGCTGGCCGGCAGCGCCAGGTAGTAGCGGCCCAGGTTGCCGTACACCTTCAGCGACGAATCACCGAACACGTCCCAGCTCACGCCCAGGCGGGGAGCCCACTGGTTGTCATTGTTGACGTAGGCCTGGCCGATGTTGTTGTAGTTGGTGAACTGGTCGTTGCGCAGGCCCAGGTTCAGCAGCACGTTGTTGCCGACCTGCCAGCTGTCCTCGAGGTAGTACGCCTTCTGCGTCACCGACATGCTGGTAACGTCATTGAAGATGTACTGGTCGACGTAGTAACCCTCGCCACCGGGCGCGCCCACGCCCAGACCGGGATCAAGCGCTTCGTTCGGCGAATTGGTCTTGCCGTAGATCCACGCATAACCCGGGCCGGTCATGCCCTGGCCTTCGTTGGACGAGGCGTAGTACATGTTGTCGATACCGGCCGACAGCGTGTGGTCGCCCAGGCGATATTCCAGGTCGGCACGCAGGCCGTGGGTCTTGTTCTGCGCGCTCGGATCCTTGGCGTACAGCGCGGTCTGGCCGTTGCGGATCGGCGAGCCGCCGGTGTAGGCGGGGTTCTGGTTGTACGAGGCGTACAGGTACGGCTGCGAGCTGGCACCGGGCACGGCCGAGTAGTCCTCGTTCTTGCTCGTACCGTAGAGGGCACTGAAGGTGAGGTCGTCGGTGATGTAGCTGGTGAACTTGCCGATGTAGTAGCGCGACGACATCTTGGTCGAGGTGTCGTTGCCAATCAGGCTGCCGGTGTTGCCGGAGTCGTAGTCGTACCGGTACAGCTGGCCGGCATACTCGTCCTTGTTGTCGACGGCAGTCAGCTCAAGGATGTTGTTGTCGTTGATGTTCCAGTCGAGCTTGGCGTACAGCTTCGGATGGCTGTACGAGTAGAACAGGTTGTTCGGGTTGGAGGACTGGATCGACGAGGTCGACTTGCCCTGCTCCTTGTCGGCCTCGGCGGCCAGGAACATGAACAGCTTGTCCTTGATCAGCGGGCCGCCCACATACGCGCTGTAGGTGGTTTCCCAGCTGCCGTTGCCTTCGCGCGAGCGGTACACCGTGCCCGGCAGGGTGCTGTCCTGGTAGGTGTAGCCCGCCGGCAGCTGCTGGTTGGGGAAGTACACGTAGCTCGGGTCGGCCGCGGCGAACTTGGGCGACCACACCACCTGGGCGCCGAAATGCCACTCGTTGGTGCCGCGCTTGCCGATCTGGTTGATCACGCCGCCGTCGGAGCGGCCGTACTTGGCGCTGTAGCCTCCGGTCAGCACCTGCTGCTGATCGATGGCGCCGTACGGCAGGCCCACGCCGCCGGTCGCATTGAGCGGGTTGGTCGTGTTGTAGCCGTTGATGTAGTAGGCGTTTTCGCTGACGCCAGCGCCGCCGAAGGACACGGCGTTGTTGAAGTAGCCGCTGCCTGCCACGGTGCCGGGCGCGAGCAGCGCGATCGATTCGGCGCTGCGGTTGAGCGGAAGACGCTTCAGATCCTGCGAGGTGATCACCGTGCGCGAGTCCACCGACGTCACGTCGATCGTCGGCAGTGCGCTGGCCGAGACCTGGATCGCATCCAGCTGCTGGGCGTTGGTGGCCAAGGCGCCCAGGTCGACCTCGATACCGCCACCGACCCGCAGCTGCACGTCGCTGCGCGAGTCGACGGTCTGGCCGTCTTTCAGAAGGGTGACCGTATACGTGCCCACCGGCAGCGAGCTGGCCGAGTAGTGGCCCGAGGCATCAACAGCCACTTCACGGGAAAAGCCCGTGCCGCTGACGACTTTCACTTGCTGACCGGCGCCGTTCGGCACCTGGCCGAAGATGGCACCCGTGGTGGCCTGGCCAAACGCCGTGCCCGCGAGGGTCATGCCGACGGCCAACGCAAGGGCCGAGCGGCGATTTACAAAAGAGTGCTTCATGTTTTTTTTTGAACTCCGGACAGACAACAGCCGCAGGCCAGCACATGCGTGCTGGGCCACTTGGCTCAGAGACGGAACGCCGGCCTTGGGGGAGGCTGCGTGCCACGGCATCGTCTTGCTTGGGGGAGAGACGATGTAACGCCGACGTTAAGCGAATGTCCTACGGAGATGCAACCCGACTAAGGACACATCACTCGACGAAGCAGTGATGTCGAGCCGCTGGAGCGGACTCGGTTGGCATCCCGGTTCCTCGATGCAAAGCGTCGAATATCACGCGCTGCGCTGCCTTCAACGCATCGGACAAGTGCGCATGGCGATCAGTGCCGAACGAACCTTGCGTTGGCGGCAACGTGCGCCGCCGCGGTGTGTGCCTGGCGCGGCCGCTGCTTACCTTCTCAAGCGGTCCAGCCGCGCGCGCGGGCGAAACCGGCCAGTGGCACGAGGGCCATCGCCACGAGCAAGACCATGCCTTGCAATAGCAGGGAGACGCTGCCTGCTGCGCGCACGCTGTCCAGCACCATCCACAGGCCGATGTCCTGCACGAGCACGCCCAGCAGCGACGCGATGAGCAGGCCGCTGGCCCAGCGCCGGCGCATGAGCAGGCCAAGGCTTCCCAGCGCGCCGCCGATGACGGCGATACCGGTGGCGGCGATCGCCCACCCGGCGCGCGCCTGATACAGCACTTGTTGCGCCGCGGGCAGGTGGGCGATGTCGTCGGGCGTCAGTCGCAGGTCGGCGATGAAGGCGACGCAGCCGAGCAGGTTCCACAGCAGGGCTGCGACGGCAACGGGGGTGAACCACCGGGGAGCGGCGTGCATGGCTTTCCTCCGGAAGCGGGTGCCGCGTGGATCGTGGTCCCCGGCATGAACCGCGGTCAAGCCGCTGCGCGCCTGAGCGGGTGACCGCGTGAGATGCAGGGCTTGGCTATGATCGGCGTCATTTCCGCGGTCGGGATCCGGCAGCCATGGCGCAGTGCAGCGAGAGCGGGTGGGCATGGGCGAAGCGCCTGAGGTGCGCTCGATGATCGCCGCCGAAACCGTCATCACCTTCGCCACCCCGGTGTTCTTTGCGCTGATCGGCGTGGAGCTGCTGGTGGCGAAGCTGCGCGGCCGGCGCGCGTACCGCAGCAATGATGCGGTGACCAGCATCGGGCTGGGCGTGATCTCGCAGCTGGCCGGCGTGTTCCTCAAGGTGCTCACCGTGGGCGTGTACGCCTGGTGCGTCGAGCACGTGGCGCTGTTCGCGCTGCCGGCCGACGCGTGGTGGGTGTGGGTGAGCGCGCTGCTGCTGTACGACTTTCTCTATTACTGGCTGCACCGCATGGGGCACGAGGTGAACATCCTCTGGGCCGCGCACGTGGTGCACCACCAGAGCGAGGACTACAACCTCTCCACCGCGCTGCGCCAGACCGCCACCGGCGGCCTGCTGGGCTGGCTGTTCTACCTGCCGATGGCGCTGCTCGGCTACCCGGTGAGCGTATTCGTGGCAGTGGCATTGATCGACCTGCTGTACCAGTTCTGGGTGCACACCGAGCAGGTCGGCAAGCTGGGCTGGTTCGACCGCGTGTTCTGCTCGCCGTCCAACCATCGCGCCCATCACGCGGTGAACGAGCGCTATCTCGATCGCAACTACGGCGGCATCCTGATCGTGTGGGATCGCCTGTTCGGCAGCTTCGTCGAAGAGGACGAGCGCGACCGCCCGGTGTACGGCACGCGCGCGCCGCTGCGCAGCTTCAACCCGCTGTGGGCGAACCTGGAGGTGTACTGGGCGACCTGGCAGGACGCGCGCCGCGCCGCGCGCTGGCGCGACAAGCTGCAGATCTGGTTCCGCCGGCCAGGCTGGCGGCCGGCCGACGTGGCGGCGCGGTATCCCAGGCCCGCGTTCGACATGGCGCGCGAGCGATTCGATCCGCCGCTCACCCGTCGGCGCGCTGTTTACGGGCTGGTGCAGTTCGCCCTGCTGCTGGGCATGACCACACATTTTCTCGGCCTTGCCGTGCACGCCAGTCTTGGCGTGCTGCTGGCCTACGCGCTGGTGATCGCGCTCAGCCTCACCGTGCTGGGCGCGTGGTGGGAGGGGCGGCCCGGCGCGGTGTGGCTGGAGGCCGCGCGGGTGACTGTGCTGGCGCTGGCGCCGGCCGTGCTCGGGCGCTGGTTTGGATGGGAGGGCGCGAGCGTGGGCATGGCGTTCGCCCTGCTGTTCGGCAGCAGCGCGCTGGCGTTGTGCTGGGCGGCGTGCGGCACCGCTTCGGCTTCGCGCACATCGCCGCCGTCGGGCGACCTGCGGGCCATGTAAATAGACGTCCAGACGTCCAAATAAGGTGCGGTGTTAGGTGTTCGTGAAGGTTTTTGCGGGCATCGTTGCTATGATCAGAGGTTGTTACACGCAAGCATCAAGGGGACGCATGATGGGATTTCTCGCAAAACTGGTGCGCCACAAGACCGTGGAGCAACTGCAGGCCGAAGCAGGTTCCAGCAAGGATTTCCGCCGCACGATGGGGGTGTGGCAGCTCACCGCGATCGGCGTGGGCGCCATTGTCGGCGTCGGCGTATTCGTGTTGGCGCCGAATGAGGCCGCGCTCAACGCCGGTCCCGCGATCATCCTCAGCTTCATCGTGGCGGGCATCGGCAGCGCCTGCGCCGCGCTGGCCTACGCCGAGTTCGCCGGCATGATCCCGGTCACCGGCAGCGCCTACACCTACGGCTACGCCGTGCTGGGCGAATTGCCCGCCTGGATCATCGGCTGGGACCTATTGGTCGAATACGCGCTGATCGTGGGCGTGGTGGCGGCGGGTACCTCCAACTACCTGCAATCGCTGATTACCCAGCTGACCGGCTGGGAGTTGCCGGTGGCGCTGTCCGGCGCCTACGACCCGGCGCATCCGGACAGCGGTCGCGTGGTCAACATCATCGCGGTGGTGGTGGCGCTCGGCATGGCGGCGATCCAGACCATGCGCACCGAGATCGGTGCGCGCTTCAACACCATCGTGGTGGCGATGAAGGTGATCGGCGTGGTGGTGGTGATCGGCGTGGGCGCGTTCTTCGTCAACACGGCGAACTGGCATCCGTTCATTCCGAAGCTGCTGCATGACGCCACCGCGGACGGCGGCACGCGCTACGGCATGGACGGCGTGCTGGCTGCCGCGAGCATCGTGTTCTTCGCCGTGTTCGGCTACGACACGCTGACCACGGCGGCGGAGGAGTCGAAGAACCCGCAGCGTGACCTGCCACTGGCGGTGATTTCGTCGCTGGCCGTGGCGATCGGCATGTACCTGGCGATCTCGCTGGTGCTCACCGGCATGGTGCCCTACAACGGCTGCGTCGACCCGAACGAAGTGGCGGGCCAATGCACCCGGATGATCCTCGCCAGCGATGCGCCGGTGAGCGCGGTGTTTGCCGCGCGCAACCTGGACTGGGTCAGCGGCATCATCAACGTCGCTGCCGTCTGCGGCATCGCCAGCGTGGTGTTTGCCTTCATGCTGGGCGCGGCGCGCATCTGGTTTGCGCTGGCGCGTGACGGCCTGCTGCCGAAGTGGTTTGCCAAGAGCCACCCGAAGTACGGCACGCCGTATCGCCCCACGCTGATCCTGGGCGTGTTCACCGCCGCCGCCGCGGGCTTCCTGCCGATCCGCGAACTGGCCGAGCTGGTGAATATCGGCACGCTGTCGGCGTTCATCGTGATCTGCGCTTCGGTGCTGATCCTGCGCGTGAAGCAGCCGCAGCTGGAGCGCCGTTTCCGCACCCCGGCGCTGTGGCTGCTGGCTCCGCTGGGCATCGTGTTCTCGCTGTTCCTGATCATCGGCTGGCCGTGGGTCACCGAAGGCAAGTTCCACATGATCGGCGGCCTGGACATGGTCACCGTGTGGCGCTTCGTGATCTGGATGGCGCTGGGCCTGGTGATCTATTTCGCCTACGGCATGAAGCACAGCGAGCTGGCCAAGTCGTAAGCGGCTGGTCGGACTGACCGTCAAAAAAACGCCCGCGGCGCCGGCCTGGCTCCGCGGGCGTTTTCGTGTGTGTCGCCGGCGGGGGCAGTCAGCGCTGCAGCGCGTGTGGCCCTGCCTGATGCGCGGCCTGGGCGTGTGGTGCGATGGCTGGGGTCGGTGATGCGTGGTGGATGCCCGCGGCCTGCGCCGAACTCTGCTCCAGCGGCGTGCGCACCGCCTGCGCGGTATCCACCACGGCGTGGCGCTGGAAAGTGCGGCCCAAGACTTGCTCGGTGGCGATGGCGCGGCGGCCGTCCTCGCTGAGCGTCACCGCGTCGATGCGCGTCATCCCCTGCGCCTTGCAGGCGGTGACCAGTGCGCCCGTGAGGTTGGCGCTGCACTGATCCGAAGCGCGGCCGCACTCGGCGTCGAGCCGTTGCACCTGGCTCCAGCCCTGCAGGTACATCGGGTGATCGGGATGGCCGGGCTCGTCGAGTCGGGGCGTGCCGCGCAGCGTGTCCCGCAGCGCATCATGAGCCCGCGTGGAGGCCAGGCCGTCGACCGCCTGCTGCACCCGCACGCCGGCGTCGTGCCATTGGCGTGATGCCCATGCGGCGCCTTGGTGCAGCGCAGTTCCGGCCTGGTGGAGCTCTTTCGAGGCCCAGTCGCTTGCGCCATGAAAAAGCGATCCGGCGGTGCTGGCCTTGTTGGCGAGATCGTCTGCCGCCATCTCGCCAACCGCGCCGAGTATCCGCGTACCCAGGCCCACCGCGTCGGCGGCAAGTGGGGCCGCTGGTCGCAGCTGCGCCGCGGTGCGGGCAGTGGCGTCGCCCGCCTGATGCCATGCACGCCCGCCATCACGCAGCGCGCGCGAGGCGGCATGCGCGACACCGTCCACCAACTCGCCCGCGGACTGGACGTTTGCCGCCGTCGCATCGACATTCGCCTGCGCCACGCTGCCCAGCGTCTGCGTCACGTTGCCGATGTCCTGCATGCGCTCGCTGGCGTCATCCAGCCCTGTCACGTACTCCAGCCCGCGCACGGCGAGCTTGTATCGCGCCACGTCGACGGCGTCGTCGAGCTGGCCGGCGAGGTGCGCCTTGTTGGCCATGGGATGGGTGTTGTTCAGCAGGTCATGCAGCGCAACGCGGGAGGTGAGTACGTCATGACGAAAATGGTCGAAGGCGGCCTGATGCTCTTCGTAGCGCGCTTCATTGGCTGCGGTGAGGACGCTCTCGCCCTTGCCGGGCTCCGGCGCGAAGTTCGAGATGGAATGCGCACCGAGCTGGCCGGCGATCATCGGGTTGGCCGGATGGCGCGGGTCGGGTGCGTCGAGATAGCGGCCTTGCCGGAGAGCTTCCACATCCTGCTCGGTGGCGTAGATCTTCACCATGCCGTAGTGCCGGCTGGCGGCGCTGACGATATCGGTGGCCCTGGCGTGGTTGATGAACGGGGGAGCGTCCGTCGGTTGGCCCTCCGGCACGCCGTAGGCGAGATCCACCGCTCCGTAGCTGTTGAAGGCTTCGCCGGGTAGCTTGTAGCGCGACGCCATGACCTCGGCATGAGTCCCTCCCAGCGAGTGCCCCGTGGCGCTGACTCGGACCGGGTGCCCGGCACGAATTGTTTCCGCCTCCGCCGCTTCCAGGACACGCCTGGTGAACAGGTCAGCATCCGCCAATTGGTTATTGACGAGATGCCGAACCATGCCGACATCGGTTACCACGTCGCGACCGAGGTCGGTCGTCAACTCCGTCCCGCGAAAAGATATTTCGATATCTCCGGTCGCTGCGGATCGCAGGGCGACCCCCTGAAACCCGGACGTCGTTCGATCCACGGCGTCGAGCACCTGATACTGCCGGCCGCCGATGGATACCTGCTGGCCGATTTTGTCTGAGTAGTGATCGTAGGCGCCGTCTGCGAGATAGGCGTCCTCCAATGCGTTCATTTTCATTTGCCTAACTCCTTGGCGGCGACCTTGATCGCAAAGAACTGATCCGGATGCTTTTGGACATCCTGAAGATGGTCAGTCGGCCAGCTCATCGCGATCCAGTGTTCGGGATCACCCTTGTAAAAGAGATCGCGAAAAAAACTGCCGCCTTCCGAGCCGGCTTTCACCTGGTCCAGAGTGAGTCCCGCCACGTATTCGGCTTTGCCTATCTCCGCCCGGACATTCAACATGTTCAAGCGCCAGTGGCAGACACCGAGCCCGGAATAATCTTCATCCGCCAGAGGGTCGAGATAGGCGACCCCCTTGTAGACGTTCGGCTGTATCTGTCGCAGTTCGAATGCGGGTGCCGGGTGGGGGTAGGGCCTTGCGCCGCTGACGGGATCCTGCGGCACGCAATCGGTGTCCGCGACCTCCATGAGTGTGGATCCGGTGACGGCTTTGACAGTGCCGGGCACGTTCTCCAAGCGCACGGTGATCTCGTACGCCTGCTTCGGATGCGGGTTCTGCTTGATGTCGGAGTCGTCCATGGTTCTGCTGCAGGCAGTGAGGGTGAGCAGGGTGAGGGCGGCGGCAACGGACAGTCGCGGCATCGGAGTTCCATGTCCTCGGGCAACGAACGGGCAAGCTAGCACGCCGGTTGTGCCGCGTTCTGTCGGCCATTGCCGCTATTCCACGCCGCCGCCGTGTGTTGCGGGAAAGCCTCCGGTGGCGGCCTCGGCCGCCTCGAGGCGCGCCAGCCGATCGTCGACGCCGTGACCTCTGGCAGGGGGGCGAACGTGACCTACGGCCTACCATCGAGCACTTGCCCCACGCCGGGCCTCCGCACGGGACGTGACGGGCGGACGGCGTGGTTGCGGCCGGGAAGTGGTGAAGCATCGCGTTCCCGGCGTCTGTCGGAGGGTTGCTGTGGATCGTGTGTCCCGCTTGTGTTCCGCCTTGGGCCTTGCGCTTGTCCTGCCGATCGCGCAGGCCGCGCAGCTGCCCGCCCCGGTGGATCAGCCGTACGCCGGCACGCTGACGCTGGCGGTGGATCTCACCGACGCGCCGAAGAAGATCTTCCGCGTGGCCGAGACGATCCCGGTCACGCCAGGTCCGCTCATGCTGTACTACCCGAAGTGGATTCCCGGCGAACACGCGCCCTCCGGCCCGATCGCGAACGTGGCGGGGCTGGTGATCCGCGCCGACGGCAAGCCGCTGCCGTGGCGGCGCGACCTGCGCGAGATGTACGCGATCCACCTCGACGTGCCCGCCGGCGTCAGCCAGCTCGATCTGGCGTTTCAATTCCTCTCGCCGGGCGACGGCGGCGCGTTCGGCGCCAGCGCGTCGTCCACGCCCAAGCTGGTGGACGTGGAGTTCAACCAGGTGGCGTTCTACCCGGCCGGTCACTACACGCGCCGGATCACCATCGCACCCAGCGTCACGCTGCCGGCGGGCTGGACGTTCGGCAGCGCGCTGGAGGTGGCCAGCCGCGCGGGCAGCACCACGCAGTTCGAGCCGGTCAGCTTCAACAACCTGGTGGACTCGCCGCTGATCGCCGGCGCGCACTTCAACCGCGTCGACCTCGATCCCGGTGCCAAGGTGCCGGTGCACCTCAACGTGGTAGGCGACGGCGCCGACGACGTGAAGCTCAGCGACAAGCAGCTCGCCGGCCAGCGTGCCGTGGTGCAGCAGACGCTGAAGCTGTTCGGTGCGCACCACTACGAGCACTACGACTTCCTGCTCACG
>DASUJJ010000117.1:0-6055 GCA_036279335.1 Dyella sp. | reverse complement strand
CGCGGCGTCGACGAGGATGGCGTCATCCAGCCGGCCGACCGCGGGGAGCGTGGCAGGACTCAGCCGCTCGACGCCGTGCAGGTAGTCCACCACCAGACGGGCGGTGTCGACCGCCGACCCGTCCGGCGACCAGTCGTGGTCGCCCAGCATGCGGTCGATCTGGCCGGCGATTTCCAGTCGCCGCGCGATCGGCTCCGGAAAGCGGGAGGCGGCCTGCGGCTGGTCGATCAGCTCGCGCGCCGCAGTGGCCAGCTGGTCGCAGGCCAGCGGCACGTGATGCAGCTTTTCGAGCAGCTGGTTGAAGTGCTCCAGCGCCACCTGGTCCAGCGGGTAGTCGCCCACCAGGTGACGGCGGGCGGGGTGCGCGGCGGGTTGGCCAGCGGGCGGCAGCAGGGCGGTGGCGATGGGCGGCAGGGTGCAGACGTGGGCGTTCATGGCGAATCTCCGAGGATGCGCCGCGGGTTGCGGCGCCGTTGCAGATTCGCGCGCCGGCGGTCCCGGGTCATGAGGAAAACACGAGGTTTGAACGAGCCAATGCGTAGGTTTCGATGATCGTCAGAGGGTTTGCCGATGGAGCCGAGGAACTCGGATGCAGGCGGCGAGGGAGGGCCACCGTATCGATTTGACGAGATCGTGGTCGACCCGGCCGCGCACACCGTGCTGCGCGCCGGTGTACCGCAGCCGCTGGAGCCCAAGGCGTTCGCGGTGCTGCTGGCGCTGCTGCACCATCCCGGCGAACTGATCGGCCGCGACGACCTGCTCGACGCCGTGTGGGGCCATCGCCACGTCACGCCCGGCGTGCTCACCCGGGCCATTGCGCAGCTGCGCCACGCGCTGGGCGACGACCCGCACCAGCCGCGCTACATCCAGACCCGCCACGCGCTGGGCTATTGCTTCATCGGTACGCTGCACACCGAGGCCGCGCGGCTGGAGCACGCTGTCGCTGATACCACCGGCGATGCCACCGCCGGCACGGAGGTGGTGGCGACCCTGGAAGCTGCCGCGCCAGCGCCGCCTACGGCCCCGGAAGCGAACGCCGAGCCCGCGCCGCCCGCGCTGGAGGTGCCCGTATCGAGCGCCCCGGCGAGCCGCCGATGGCGGGTTCCGGCGGTGCTCCTGCTGGCGCTGCTCGGGCTGGCGCTGTGGGCGCTCCGCGGGGCGCGAAGCCCGGTCGCGCCGGTCGAGGCGTCGATCGCGGTGCTGCCCTTCAGCCATCCCGGTACGGATCGCGGTGATGACTATTTCACCGCGGGTCTTGCCGACGAGATGCGCGACGCGCTGGCCGGGGTGAATGGGCTGAAGGTGGCCGCGGCGGTCTCCCCGGCGTCCCTGCGCGATGCGCCCGACGCCCGGGCGCTGGGCAAGCGGCTGGGCGTGGCGACCCTGCTCGACGCCAGCGTGCGCCGCGAGGGAACGCGTCTGCGCGTGACGGCGCGACTGACCGATACCGCCACCGGCTTCCTGCTGTGGAGCCACGCGTACGAGCAAGAGGTCTCTGACGTGTTCGACATTCAGGGTGAGGTGGGCGCGGACGTCGTCAGGTCACTGCTCGGCTCACGGCCCGAGGAGATGGCGCGGTTGAAGCGCCGCTTGGCACCCACGCGCAGCGAAGCGGCGTTCGACGCCTACCTGCAAGGCCTGCGGCTGCTCCACGACGCGGCACAGCCGGCCGACGCGGATGCCGCCATCGCGCGCTTCGATCAGGCGCTTGCCCGCGACAGCGGCTTCGCTCGCGCCCAGGCCAAGATCTGCCGCACCGAGATCTGGCGGTTCCAGAACGGCCGCAGTGCCGATGCCTTTGCGCGCGCGCGAACCGCCTGCCAGCGCGCCACCGCGATGGATCCGCAGCTGGGCGAGGTGGAGCTGGCGCTGGGCGATCTGGAACGCGCCCGCGGCGATCTCGACCAGGCGATGACGCACTATCGCAAGAGCGCCCAATCGCCCGCGGTGGGCGCCGCCTCGCACGTGGGCATGGCCAGGGTCTACGCCGCGCAGGGCAAGCCGAAGCAGGCGCTGGCGCAGTTCCGCGAGGCGCTGGCGTTGAGCCCGGCCGATGCCCACGTGTATGCCGAGATCGGCTACCAGCAGTACTTCGATGGCGACGTGCCGCAGGCGCTGGCGTCGTATCGGCAGGTGGTGGCGCTGACGCCGGACGATGCGCAGAGCTGGAGCACGCTGGGCGCGCTCTCGCTGGAAGCGGGCGACAACGCGGCGGCTGCGCAGGCGCTGCAGCGCGCCATTGCGATCAGTCCGGACGCAGCCTCGCTCACCAACCTCGGCCAGCTCAAATACCAGGCCGGCGACTATGCGGCAGCGGTCGATCTGCAGCGTCGTGCCGTGCGGCTCGCGCCGCAGGATTTCATGATGTGGGCCAACCTGGGCGAGGCGCTGGACGCCGATCCGGCCAACGCCCTGGCCGCGCATGACGCCTATCGCGAGGCGGCGACCCGCGCCAGCCAGTATCTCGCAGTGAAACCGGACGACGCGCGCGCGTACGCCGCGCTGGGGGTCTACCGGGCGATCCTCGGCGATCCGGCGGCGGCGCGCGCGCTGGTGCAGCGGTCCGAAGCGCTGGGCAGCCAGCCGGGCGAAGTGGCGCTGCTGAACGCGCAGACGCTGGTGCTGCTCGGCCAGCCCGACGCGGCGCGCATGCGGCTGGCGCGGGCCCGCGCAGCGGGCATCGCCGAGAGCCTGATCACCAGCAACCTGATTCTCCGCCGCGCCGGCCTGCTGTCGCCCCCTGCGGGCGCCGCCAGGCCAGCTTCAGCGGAATCGCCCACCCCGCGCAGCGGCGCGGGGCCATCACCAGGAGAATGACATGGCCAACCAACGCAGCAAGTCGGTCGATGCTTCCCAACCCGTCCGCGGCCGCAGCAGCGCCGGGACCGCGCGCCGAACCCGACCTGAGCCACCGCGAGACACCGAGGGCTCGCGGCGACCGCGGCCTGAGCCGCGGCGGATCGCTTTTGACCTGAGCCAGATCGTCAGCGTGCGGCTGGTGGTGGTCGACGCCCACGGCGGTGATCGCCAGGGCATCGCCGCGCACGGCGTGGTGGTGCCGGTGCCCAAGCCGCAGCTGCGGCTGGAGTTCGAGGTGATGCCGGGCGACGAGTGATCCGGCGTTACGGGCCAAGCAGGGATGCCGGCACGCGGCCGGCATCCCGCGCGCTTACAGGCGGTACTGCAGGCCGGCCGACCACAGCCGGCCCGGCTCGATCTGCACGCCGTTCACGTGCTCGTGGATCGGCACCTGCAGAAACACGAACGCCTCCAGCCGCTTGCCCAGCTTCAGGCCCAGGCCCGGGCTCAGGTACGCCAGCGTGGCGCCGCTGTTGGCGACATCGGCGAAGGCGCCGCTTTCGCGCTGCTCGCCGTGCAGGTTGAGCTGGATCTGCGGCGTGACGATGCCGGCATCCAGATAACGCAGACCCAGGTTCACGTTGAGCGAGTTGCCCGGGCGAAAGCCGTCGCGCGCGTTCAGCGCGACCTGCGCCATTGCCTGGGCGAAGTAGCCCACCGAATCGCTCACGTAGCCGAACTTGTACACGCCCAGCAGCGCGTCGGTGGTGCCGGTGCCGCGCTGCAGGCCGCGGTCGAGCAGCTCGCCGGCGGCGGTGCCCGCGCTGAACCTCTGCTTGAACGTGCCGGTCGGCAGCTTCACGCCGAACTGCACACCCAGGCTCGCGTCCGGGCTGAAGCCCTGGTAGCGCGCGACCACCCGCACATCGCCGATGCCCTGGCCGTCCGACGACGACAGCGTGGTTTCGCCCTCCGGCCAGGTCTCGTGGTAGCGGCTGAACCACGGCAGCTGCACCGACAGCCCCCAGGCACGGTTGAAGCTGTAATCCGCGCCCAGCAGGGTGTTGCGGTTGATCGTCTTGCGCTGCAGCTCTTCCTCGCTGGGCAGGCTGACGCTGCCCACGGCGATGCGCTCGGATCCTTCGATCAGCCGCGACTGGTTGAAGTAGTCCTCGCGCAGGCTCAGGTGCAGGCCGCGGGACGTGGCGTAGCCCTGGCTGGCCCAGTCGGAGTTGAGCGAGCAGCCGCAGGTGGAGCAGGCGCTGGCCAGGCCGGGCAGGCCGGCCGCCGCGACCACGGCGAAAGTGGCGGAAAGAAGCAGACGTGGGTGCATGGAATTCTCCGGAACAACGGACACGCTACGCCGCTGGGCGCGCGCGGAAACTGATATCGATCAGCGGTGGAAGGCGGGCGTGAGCCGGTCGGCGCGACCGGGCCGGTTCGCGCATGGGGTGGACGTCACTGCCACGGCGATCGGCGCGCTCAGCGAGCGCCGATCATGGAAAACGCAGGCGGGTTGCCACGCTCCCGTCCGCGCGAGCGGATGGCAGCGGCGCTCATTCGCCGGCGATGCGTGGCTCAGACGTGCGCGGCGACCGGTGGCCCGCGCGGCGCGGCCGCGAGCAGGACAGTGCGGCCTCGCGCCGGCGGCTCGGGCATCGCCAGCCACAGGCTGGACAGCAACGGCCTGGCCGAGAGGAGCGGCGGCGCCGCAGGAAGTATCGAGTGCCCGGACAGCAGCCCGCAGTAGCCGCACTTGGTCAGCAGGTGGCCGGTCGGCGGCGAAGGCGTGCCGTCATCGTGATGCGGTCCGCACCAGCCGATGCTCACCAGCGCATCCAGCGGGCTGGAGGCCAGCGTCTGCGACACCACGGGCGCCACGATCGTCAGCCAGAGGGCGACGATGGCAAGCCAGGCGATCGGGCGACGTGGGCGGCGCAGGGTGGACAAGCGGGAACAATCCGGAGGGGCGAAGCGCGGAATTCTGGCATGACCTCGTTCGGCGGTCGCTGCGACACGTCACCGCGATGTGTTGCATCTGGCCCTGCGCGAGGGCTCAGCGGGTGGAGCCGGCTCCACCTGCGGCCTGGGCTTGCACCGTGGATGCGGATTCGGCCAGCAGTTCGTTGATCTGCGCCACGATGCCGTCGAGCGCGCTCTCGTCATAGCCGGCATGCAGCTGCGCCAGCGTGCCGTCGCGATGGAACAGGGCCAGCACCGGGATGCCGTCGTGGGTGCCATAGGGACGGCCGATCCGGCCGTTCCGGTCCCACGCCACGATCAGGCTGGGGAGCTTCCCCTGCAGCATGCGCGAGGCCTTGACGAAGGTGGCCCGGCTCTCGTGGTCATTCACGGCGATCACCTGCAGCGGCAGGTTCCGCTGCACCGACAGCTGCTGCAGACCGGCCAGCACCGGCAGCTCCTTCATGCAGTAGCCGCACCAGGTGGCCCAGAAGCTGGCCACCACCACCTTGCCGCGCATCGAGGACAGCGTCACCGGAGTGCCGTCGCGCGTGATGCCCAGTGCGTCCGGCGGCGTATCGCCCGGTCGCAGCGTCGACGCCGCCAGGGCGCCGGTGCAGGTGAGCAGGCAGGCCAACAGCACGGCGATCCGACGCATGAGCATTTCCTCCCTGGATTTGGCGCGGCGTAGCAAGCGCTTCGATCCGCCGACAGCGGGCAAGGCGGTCGTCTTTTGTGCAAAAAAAACGCCCGGCGGTGCCGGGCGTCTCGGTGGCATGTTGCGGGCGCTTACGCGATCTCGGGCAGCGTCGCCACGCCCGCTTCGATGCCGGCCTGGTGCACCAGGCAGCGCGGCAGGATGCGGGTGAAGTAGAAGCTGGCGGTGTCGCGCTTGGCCTGCTTGAACGCGGCCGACTGGCTGCTCTTGTCCGCCGCGGCCACGCTCCTCGCCCACAGGTAGGCGAGGGTGACGTAGCCGGAGTAGTACAGGTAGTCGGTGGCGGCGGCGCCAAGTTCTTCCGGATTGGCCTGCGCGCGCTGGGCGAGCTTCAGGGTCATGTCGCCCCACTGCTTGGCATACACGGCGAGCGGGCCGATCAGCGCGCGCAGCGATTCGTCGGCGCTGTGCTGCTGGCAGAAGCCGCTGATCTCTTCCAGGAAGTGCTTGAAGCCCACGCCCTGCAGCTGGAGGATCTTGCGACCCAGCAGGTCGGCGGCCTGGATGCCGGTGGTGCCTTCGTACAGCGTGGTGATGCGCGCATCGCGGGAAAACTGCTCCATGCCGTTCTCGCCG
>DASUJJ010000116.1:0-3264 GCA_036279335.1 Dyella sp. | reverse complement strand
CTACGAATCGACCGTGTATCCGGGCACCACCGAGGAAGTGTGCGTGCCGGTGCTGGAGCGCGTCTCGGGCCTGCGCTTCAACGAGGATTTCTTCTGCGGCTACAGCCCCGAGCGGATCAACCCGGGCGACCGCCAGCATCGGCTCGCCACGATCACCAAGATCACCTCCGGCTCCACGCCTGAGGTGGCCGAGTTCGTCGACGCGCTGTACCGGCGCATCATCACCGCCGGCACGCACAAGGCGCCCAGCATCAAGGTGGCCGAGGCGGCCAAGGTGATCGAGAACACCCAGCGGGACGTCAACATCGCGCTGATCAACGAGCTGGCGATGATCTTCAACACCATGGGCATCGACACCCAGGACGTGCTGGATGCCGCCGGCACCAAGTGGAACTTCCTGCCGTTCCGGCCCGGCCTGGTCGGCGGTCACTGCATCGGGGTGGATCCGTACTACCTCACGCACAAGGCCACCGTGCTGGGCTACCACCCGGAGCTGATCCTCGCCGCGCGACGCATCAACAGCCGCATGGGCCTGCACGTGGCGCATCAGGTCATGCGGCTGATGGCCAACAAGCGCATCCACGTGGTGGGCTCGCGCATCCTGGTGCTGGGGCTGACCTTCAAGGAAAACTGCCCGGACCTGCGCAACACCCGCGTGGTGGAGATCGTGCGCGAGCTCGAAGCGGCGCACGCCACGGTGGACGTCTACGACCCCTGCGCCGATGCCGACGAGGCCGAACGCAAGCTGGGCCTGCGCCCGATCGATGAGCCCGCCGCGGACAGCTACGACGCCATCGTGCTCGCCGTGGCGCACCAGCCATTCATCGCGATGGATGCGGCCGCCATCCGCGCCTGGGGCCGCGAGGCGTGCGCGCTGTTCGACATCAAGAGCGTGCTGCCGCCGGGCGTGGCCGACGCGCGGCTCTAGGGTCGAGCTGATCGTGCTCGTCATCCCGGCGCATGCCGGGATCCAGTGCCTTCAAGCCACTGAACGTGCTTGCGCAGCGCTAGCGGGCGATTCACAGGGGGTCGACACCCGTCGCCTGGGCCAGGCGCACCTCGCCCTCGACCACCGCCACGGCGACCCGGCGCAGCTCCTGACCGCGGCACGGCCCGCCGATGCACCAGCCGGTGGTCGCGGTGAAGCTGGCGCCGTGCGCGGCGCAGATCAGCGCGCCCTTGCTGATCAGGAACTTGCCCGGCGCCCAGTCCAGCCGACGCCCCGCGTGCGGACAGACGTTGAGGTAGGCGTGCACGGCGGCGCCTTGTCGCAGCACGATCAGGCTTTCCGGGCCCTCGGGCAGCACCGCATCGACGGCAATCGCCTCGCCGTCGGGAATATCGTCCAGCCGGCAGAGCGGGCGGGCGGTCTCGTTTCTATCCATCGGCACTTGTCTCGAAGGCACGCAGGCCTCATCGTTGCACGCGCAAGTCCTTGATTTTACCACACGGATTTTTAACACATGCGCTTCGTCCTGCCTGCTCCCCGTCGTGCCCGCCACCCGCTCGCCCGCGCCGTCTCGGTGCTGCTTGGCCTTGCCGTGGTGGGCGTGCTGCTGGTGTTCGGCCTGATGGTGGCCGGCGTGCTGCTGGTCGGGGGCGTGGTGCTGCTGGCGGTGCGCCAGTGGAAGCTGCGCGGCCGCGCCCCTACGGTGGATGCCCCGCGCGCAGCGCATCGCACGCAGGCGCTGGAAGGCGAATTCGTGGTGCTGCACGAAGGCCGCCGCACCGCCCATTGAGCGCGCCCGGCGCGGTGACGCGCAAGATCCGGATGGTTCGCCCCGCCCCACGCCGTTAGCCTGAGCGCATCCCCTCGCGGATGCCGTCATGTCCAAGCCCACCACCGACACAGCCCTTGAGCGCGTGCGCGCGCAGATCGAGCAGTGCGACGCGCTGCCCACGCTGGCCGAACTGGCGGTCACCGCGGGGCTGAGCGCCACCCACCTGCAGCGCGCGTTTCGCCGGCGCTACGGCGTCAGCCCCTCCGAGTACCACCGCGCCCGCCGCTTCGACCAGCTGCGTCAGTCGCTGCGCGACGGCAGCGCGGTGACCGACGCGGTGTACGACGCCGGCTTCGGCTCCGCCAGCCGCGTGTACGAGCACAGCGATCGCCTGCTCGGCATGACGCCGGCCAGCTACCGCGCCGGCGGTGCCGGCGCCAGCATCCGCTACACCATCACCGCCACGCCGCTGGGCCACCTGCTGGTCGCCGCCACCGCGCGCGGGCTGTGCGCCGTGTCGCTCGGCGACGACGAGGCCTCGCTGCAGGCGCGGCTGGCGCAGGAGTTTCCCCACGCCGAACGCGAGCGCGTCGACGCCGGCCGCGAGGAATGGCTGGACGCCGTAGTCGGCCGCATTGCGCACGAACTGGGCTGGAGCGATGGCGCGGCCCCGGCGCTGCCGCCGCTCGACATCGCCGCCACCGCCTTCCAGTGGCGGGTATGGCAGGCGCTCACGCGCATCCCCGAGGGCAGCACGCTCAGCTACGGCAAGCTGGCCGCGGAGCTGGGCGTGCCCAAGGCCGCCCGCGCGATCGGCCGCGCCTGCGGCAGCAACCGCCTGGCGCTGATCGTGCCGTGCCACCGCGTGGTGCGCGAGGACGGCTCGCCCGGCGGCTGGCGCTGGGGCGTGGAGCGCAAGGTGCAGCTGCTTGCCCGCGAACGCGCCGCCGCACTGCCCGACGATGCCGGCAGTGCCCCTCGTGCGGCGCGCCGCGCTCGCGGATAATGGCGCGCCTTCCCCGCGCGACTTCCCCCGCATGTCCCAGCCAGCTTCCGCGTCCACCGCACGCGGCCCCGTCGACGAGCGCGTGCTGATCCCGCTCGCCCTGCTCGCGCTGTACGTGATCTGGGGATCGACCTATCTGGGCATCCGCTACGCGCTGGAGAGCTACCCGCCGTTCCTGCTCGCCGGCGTGCGCTTTCTCGGCGCGGGCGTGCTGCTGTTCGGGTTCCTGCGCCTGCGCGGCTTCGCCGGACCCACCGCGCGACAGTGGCGCAACGCGGCGTTCAGCGGCGTGCTGCTGCTCGGTTTCGGCAACGGCCTGGTGTGCTTTGCGGAGCAGCGCGTGAGCTCGGGCATTGCAGCCGTGGCGGTGGCCAGCATGCCGCTGTTCGCCGCGCTGTTTGCGGGCATGTACGGCCAGTGGTCGACGCGGCGCGAGACGGTGGGGCTGTTGATCGGCTTCGCCGGCGTGATCGTGCTGAACCTGGGCGCGGGCCTGTCCGGCTCGCGCATCGGCGCACTGGCGCTGATCACCGCCGC